>JBBQRM010000255.1:0-4837 GCA_038214855.1 Rhodobacterales bacterium
GAAACCGCATCGACGCCCAGCCGGCGCGCTCCCCCGCATTGACCTGTCCCCAGCGCCCGGTGGCATCGAGCGCCATCACCTCCACCCCCCGCGCACCGGGCGCGAGCCGGCCGACGACCTCGGCTGCGGCATCGGGCGCCGCGCGGACGTTGAGCACGTCCTCCGGCGCCACGTCCACCACGTCGAACAGCGTCGGCAGCACGTATTCCGGCGTCGCCGCGGCCGGAGCGCCGAGCGCCAGCAGGACCGCCAGAGCCAGCCTTCCCAACCACGGTCCAGGCCCGACCCGGCCTCCATGAGGCGTGCAAAATCCTAAGGAAATGTAAAAATGAAGATTTTTCTTCAACGATTTCAAGGGCAGATTCCTTCTTTCACAGTGAAAGGCCGTGAAAGCCTCCTCACGCCGCACCCCCCGGCAGCGGCCGTTTCCGTCCCGCCTCGTCCACCGCGACGAAGACGAAGGTCGCCTCCGTCACCCTCAGCTTCTCGCCCTCGGGCTGGCGGACCGCCCAGGCCTCGATGCCGATCGTCATCGAGGTGCGCCCCTCGCCCAGCATCCGGGCGTGGATCGAGACCACGTCGCCCACCCGCACCGGCTTGTGGAAGGCCATCGCCTCGACCGCCACCGTCGCCACCCGCCCCCGCGCCCGGCTCCGCGCCAGCACCGAGGACCCCAGATCCATCTGCGCCATCAGCCAGCCTCCGAAAATGTCGCCGTTCGCGTTGGTGTCCGCCGGCATCGCGATCGTCTGCAGCGTCAGCGCGCCCTCGGGCTCGGTCATGGCGGGGCTCCCGTTGGCGCGTTTACGCTGGCGCGAGCCCGCATGTTTACAAGACCGCCGCCCGCGGTCCATAGGTTCCGCGCCGCCGCAGGAGAACCGCCCCCATGGATTACGCCGCGATCGTCGAGACCTTCCGCCGGCTCGCTCTCGAGGCCGGCGCGGCAATCCTCGAGGTCTACGACCGGCCGGATTTCGAGGTCCGGACCAAGTCCGACGCCTCGCCGGTCACCGAGGCCGACGAGCTCGCCGATGCGCTGATCGCCCGCGGCCTCGCCACGGCCTTCCCGGGCATCCCCGCCGTCACCGAGGAACAGGAGCTGAGCCACGGCATCGAGGCCGAGACGTTCTTCCTCGTCGACCCGCTCGACGGCACCAGGGAATTCATCCAGCGCCGCGGCGATTTCACCGTCAACATCGCGCTGATCGAGGGAGGCGTGCCCACCCGAGGCGTCGTCTACGCGCCCGCCAAGCGCCGGCTGTTCTACACCGACGCCGACGGCCATGCGCTCGAGGAGACGCTGGGCGAGGCGGCGGGCGAGACCCGCCGCCTGCGCGTCGCCCCCCCGGATGCGGAGGGTTTGGTGGTCGTCGCCTCGAAGTCGCACCGCGACCAGGCCACGGACGACTACATCGCCCGCTACCCCGTCGCGGAGTTCCGTTCGGCGGGCTCATCGATGAAGTTCTGCCTGGTGGCTGCGGGCGAGGCCGATCTCTATCCGCGGCTCGGCCGCACGATGGAGTGGGACACCGCCGCCGGACACGCGGTCCTGCTCGGCGCGGGAGGCCGCGTCGTGCGGTTCGACGACCACACGCCGCTCGGCTACGGCAAGCCGGGCTTCGAGAACCCCTTCTTCATCGCCTGTTCGCCGGGCGTTGCCCTTCAGCCAGCCTGAAACCGGATGGGTGTGCTCCTCGTCATCCCGGCGCGATTCGCCTCCACGCGCTATCCCGGCAAGCCGCTGGTGGAGCTGCGCGGCGCCACCGGCGAGGCGCGCAGCCTGATCCGCCGGACATGGGAGGCGGCGATGGCGGTGCCTTGTATCGAGCGGGTGATCATTGCGACGGACGAGGCCCGCATTCATGACGCCGTTCTCAGCTTCGGCGCAGAGGCGGCGATGACGCCCACGACCTGCCGCAACGGTACCGAACGATGCGCCGCGCTCGTGGCGACGCTGGACGAGCCATATGAGATCGTCGTCAACCTCCAGGGCGATGCGCCGCTGACCCCGCCCTGGTTCATCACCGCGCTGGTCGAGGCGCTGGCGGCCGACCCTGGCTGGGCCGTGGCCACGCCGGTCCTGCGCGCCAGTCCCGGCGGGCTCGAAGGGCTGCTCGAGGACCGCCGGCAGGGGCGCGTGGGTGCCACCACCGCCGCGATCGATGCTGCGGGGCGGGCGCTCTACTTCTCCAAGGAGGTGCTGCCGCATGTCGGCCGCCCCCCAAGCCCCGGAGAGCCGATCCCGGTCTTTCACCACGTCGGTGTCTACGCCTACCGCCGTGAGCCGTTGATGGCCTATCCGGGCTGGTCAGAGGGACAGCTGGAGCACTGGGAGGGGCTCGAACAGCTCCGCTTCCTCGAGAACGGCGTTCCTGTCCATTGCATCGAGGTCGAGGCGCGTGGCCGCGATTTCTGGGAGCTTAACCACCCCGGCGATGTCGAGCGGCTCGAGGCGATGATGCACTCCATGGGGATGCAATGACCCGCTCCGGCCGCCGCGAGGAACTATCGGACCCGTGCCGGGTTTTTGTGCTATCGTCGCACGCGAATGGTCCGGCGCGACCGGCCCAGGGTCCGACACCGAAGGTTTTGCTCACGAGGGATCCGATGAATACGCAAGTGACCAAGGCAGTCTTTCCCGTAGCGGGGCTCGGGACTCGGTTCCTGCCGGCAACGAAGTCCGTGCCGAAGGAAATCATGCCGCTCGTCGACCGGCCGCTGATCCAGTACGCGATCGACGAGGCGCGGGCGGCGGGAATTACAGAGTTCATCTTCGTGACGTCGCGCGGCAAGAGCGCGCTCGAGGACTATTTCGACAGCGCGCCGGAGCTGGAGAAGAGTCTTCAGGACGGCAAGAAGCAGGCGCTGCTCGATCAGCTCAAGCAGACCGAGATGAAGAGCGGCGCCGTGGCCTACATCCGCCAGCAGGAGCGGCTGGGCCTCGGCCACGCGGTGTGGTGCGCCCGACGGATGATCGGCGACGAACCTTTCGCGGTAATCTTGCCCGACGATGTGATTGACGCCGAGCGGCCGTGCCTGCAGCAGATGGTGGAGGCCTATGCCGAGGTCGGCGGCAACATGGTGGCGACCATGGAGGTGCCCAACGCCAACGTCTCGTCCTACGGTATCTTCGATGTGGGCACCCAGCCGCAGGTCGGCACGACGATGCATGTGCGGGGCATGGTCGAGAAGCCGCGGCCCGAGGATGCGCCCTCGAACCTCGCAGTGATCGGGCGCTACATCCTGACGCCGCGGATCCTCAGCAATCTCGACCACATCAAGGCCGGTGCCGGGGGCGAGATCCAGCTGACCGACGCCATCGCCTCGGAGATCGCCGAGAACGACAACGTCAGCGCCTTCCGCTTCAAGGGGCGGCGCTTCGACTGTGGATCGAAGTCCGGCTATCTCCAGGCGACGGTGGCCTTCGGCATGGCGAGGCCCGACCTGCGCGACGAGTTCCTGGATTTCCTGCGCTCGATGGTCGAGTTGGAGACGCCGGTTCCTGACAAGGTGGCTGCCAGAAGCTGAGGTGGACCAACGATCCGGGACGTGGGCCGGTCAACGGCGTTTCACAGTGAAACATTGCATCTGTCGTTGAAAACATTAGAAAAAAATCGGCGTTTTTACATTTTGTTAGGAATGTTGCGCACGCGACGCCGTCCTAGCGGAGGGCGAGGCGAGAGCGGCGAACGCCTGTCAGGCAGCCTGTTCGGCCTTGCCGTCGGTCAGGATCGCGTAGAGCGCCGAGGGGTCGAAGGTCGAGCGCAGCTTGGCGCAGACGGTTTCGCTGCGCAGGGTCCTTGACACCCGGGCTAGCGCCTTCAGATGATCCGCGCCGGCGGCCTCGGGCGCGAAGAGGGCGAAGACGAGATCGACCGGCTGGCGGTCGATCGCCTCGAAGTCCACCGGCTTTTCGAGCCTCGCGAACAGGCCCAGGACATGCTCTGCCCCGTTGAAGCGCGCGTGCGGGATCGCCACGCCGCGGCCGACGCCGGTGGGACCAAGCGCCTCACGCTCCATCAGCATCTTGTAGACCGTCTCGGCGGGCAGGCCGTAGACCTGCTCGGCCATGTCCGCGAGGTCCTGAAGCAGCCGCTTCTTGCTCGTGGCCCGCACGGGCGCGCGGACCGCATCGGCGCCGAGAATTTCTGAAAGCTCCATGAAGGGCCTCCCTGTTCGCAGCCACCGCCGCTAGTTGGTGTAGCGCGGGTCGATCCAGCCGATGTTTCCGTCCTCGCGCACGTAGACCACGTTGACACCGCCGTGCGCACTGTTTCGAAAGACAAGCAGCGGCGCGCCCGCGAGTTCCATGTGCATCACGGCCTCGCCGACCGACAGCTGCTGGACCCGCGTCTCCATCTCGGCGACGATCACCGGCTGGAGGCTGTCGGGCTCGACCGCATCGGCGTCGTCGCCGCCGGCGAGGATGTAGCTCGACGCCTCCATCGCCTCGATCGGCGACTCGCGGTCGCGGTGGTGATCCTTCAGGCGGCGCTTATAGCGGCGGAGTTGTTTCTCCATCCGCTCCATCGCTCCCTCGAAAGAGGCATAGATCTCGCCCGCCCGCGATTTCGCCAGCGCGCTCAGCCCGGTGGACAGGTGCACCGAACTGTCGGCGATGAATTCGTGGCCCTCGCGCGAGAAGGTGACGACGGCCTCCACCGGCCGGTCGGAGTACTTGCCGACCACCTCGGCCACGCGCTCCTCGACATGGGTTTTCAGCGCCTCGCCGATGTCGATCTGTTTGCCGCTGACCTGGATTCGCATGCGCTGTTCCTGCATTGTGCCGACGGATCGGCGACCTGCCCCGCCCCGGGCCATCGCGGACGGACCCTAT
>JBBQRM010000256.1:0-4835 GCA_038214855.1 Rhodobacterales bacterium
TCGTCGAGGTGGGGGCCGAGGTCGGCAACCTCGCGAAGGGCGACCGCGTGGTGATCCCGTTCAACATCACCTGCGGGCAGTGTCATTTCTGCAAGAAGGAGCTCTACTCGCTCTGCGACGAGAGCAATCCCGACCACGAGAAGCTCGAGAAGCTCTACGGCCAGGCGGGCGCCGGGCTCTTCGGCTATTCGCATCTCTTCGGGGGCTATGCCGGCGGGCAGGCGGAATACGTCCGCATTCCGTTCGCCGACAAGACCCATGTGAAGGTGCCCGCGCATCTGGACGACGAGAAGGTGCTGTTCCTGACCGACATCTTTCCGACCGGCTGGCAGGCCGCGGTCAATGCCGACGTGACGCAGGGCAGCACCGTCGCCGTCTGGGGCTGCGGGCCCGTGGGGCAGTTCGCGATCAAGTCGGCGTTCCTGCTCGGCGCCGAGCGCGTCTTCGCCATCGACCGCGTGCCCGAGCGGCTGGCGCTGGCAAGGGCTGCCGGGGCCGAGTCCATCGACGAGAGTGCGGAGACGGTCTTCGACGTGCTGAAGGAGAAGACCGCCGGGCGCCTGCCGGAATGCGTGATCGACGCCGTCGGGCTCGAGGCGCACGGGGCGAGCCTGCTTCAGGGGGTCTACGATACGGTCAAGACCGCGACCTTCCAGGAGACCGACCGCCCCAGCGCGCTGCGCGAGGCGATCATGTGCTGCCGCAAGGGCGGCTCGGTCTCGGTCGCAGGCGTCTATGCCGGGATGATCGACAAGTTCCCGATGGGTGCGGCCTTCGGCAAGGCGCTGAGCTTCAAGATGGGCCAGACACACG
Source organism: Rhodobacterales bacterium (assembly GCA_038214855.1). GTDB lineage: Bacteria > Pseudomonadota > Alphaproteobacteria > Rhodobacterales > Rhodobacteraceae > Amaricoccus. Next base: position 814 of record JBBQRM010000256.1, read on the forward strand.
TGCTCAAGCACGTCCCCGAGCTGCTCCGGCGCATCGAGGAAGGCGGGATCGACCCGTCGGACATCATCACCCACCGCGCCGGGCTCGAGGATGCGCCCGAGCTCTACAAGACGTTTCGCGACAAGAAGGACGATTGCATCAAGGTGGTCCTGCGCCCCTCGTGACGCGGCCCCGCCTTCGCGCCTGCGCGAGGCGGTTCGGGAGCCGTTAAGGCTGCGCGATCCGGCGGATTGACCTTCTGTGCAGGGGCAGGGTAGCGAGCTTGGATCGGCGCGGCGCGGATCATGCCGATCGAGGAGTGGGACGGGATGCGTGACGAGTCTGCAAGCGGACGATCTCCCGACGCGGCACCGCCCGCCGAGGCTGCGCCTCCGGTCGAGCCGAAGCCGCGGGCAGCCTTCGGGCCACGCTGGGCGGTGGTGGGCATTTTCCTGCTCCTGAGCATTCAGGCTATGGCCTATGCTCGCAACTTCCTGATGCCGGTGGTCCTCGGGCTGCTGCTGACGCTGGTGTTCTCGCCGCTGCGGCGGTTCCTGGGGCGCATCGGCATCCCCGCCGGGATCGCGGCGTTCCTGATCGTGGGGTCGCTGCTCGCGGCCCTCGTGCTCGGCATCCTCACGCTGGCTGTGCCGGTCAGCAACTGGGTGGACAACGCGCCCGAAATCGGCCGGCAGGTGCAGGAGAAGCTGCGCGACCTGCGCGGCGCCGCCGAGGGCGTGCGTCAGGCCGCCGAGCAGGTCGATGCGATCACCTCGGGCGGGACGACGGCATCGGCGCCGGGCGCGCAGGCCGTCGTCGTCGCCGATCAGGGCAACGCCGCCGCCATCGCGCTCGCCACCCCCGCGGTGCTGGCACAGGTGATGTTCACGCTGGTGCTGCTGTTCTTCCTCCTGTCGTCGGGCGACATGTTCTACGAGAAGCTCGTGCACGTGATGCCGACGTTTCAGGACAAGCGGCGGGCGGTCCGCATCGCCTACGACATCGAGCGCAAGCTGTCGCGCTACCTCTTCACCATCACCTTGATCAACGCGGGCCTCGGCATCGCCATCGGCCTGGCGATGTGGTGGCTGGGGATGCCGAGCCCGCTGCTCTTGGGGGTGATCGGGTTCCTGTTCAACTTCATCCCCTATGTCGGTGCCATCTTCGGCGTCCTGATCGCGCTGTCCGTGGGGCTGGTCAGCTTGGACGGCGCGCGCGACGCTTTCGTCGCGGGGGGAACGTACTTCGTGCTCACCTCGATCGAGGGGCAGTTCGTGACGCCGTATTTCGTCGGGCGCAGCCTGCGGCTGAACACGGTGGTCGTGTTCCTGTCGGTGACGCTCTGGGCCTGGCTGTGGTCGGTGGTCGGCATGCTGGTGGCAACACCGCTCCTGGTGACGATCCGCACGCTCTGCGAGCACATCCCCGCGCTCGAGGCGTTCGGCGACTTCCTGTCGGCCCGCGGTGTCGAGACCGAAGACGAGGACGACGGCAACGGCAACGGCGGTAAGCGCAAGACCTAGCGGTGGCTTTCGCCGAAGCGGGCGCGGGCATCGGCGCTCGCCTCGCCCTGGTGGCGGGCCTGCCACTCGTCATAGGGCATGCCGTAGACGATCTCGCGGGCCGTAGCCTTGTCCATCGCGATGCCGCGGGCCTCCGCCGCCTCCTGGTACCAGCGCGACAGGCAGTTGCGGCAGAAGCCGCCGAGGTTCATCAGGTCGATGTTCTGCACGTCGGGACGCGCCCGCAGGTGGTCGCGCAGCGCCCGGAAGGCGGCGGCCTCGAGTTCGGTTCGGGCGGCCTCGTCCAAAGTCGTGTCATCCATGCGGCGTCTCCTCCATCAGGCTCGCGCGCGCGGCCTCCGCCAGCATGGGCGCGAGAAGCGCCGCCCACAAGCGCTGATCGGCCGCGCTCGCGATCAGGTCGTTGCGCAGCTCGATCAGCACGTGCGGCAGGCCCCGCCGCGTGCCGTGCCGGCTGAGCGTGTCGCCTTCCAATTGGCCGGAATAAGGCTGGTTCTCACCCACGCAGAGCCCCGGCTCCGCACGCAGCCGCGTGAGCAGCGGCCGCGCCAGTCGGTCGTCGTGGTGCCACAGCACGCCCACGTGCCAGGGTCGCACCGCCCGCCCGCGCAGCTGGCGCGTGTAGGAATGTACCGCCACCAGCGCCGGCCCCGGCATCGCGTCGAGCGTCGCGTCGAGGGAAGCGTGATAGGGTCGGTGATACGCCGCGAGCCGCCGCTCGATCTCGGCCGGCGCGATGCCGCGGTTGGCGGGCACGATGGTCCCGTCGTAGAGCCGCATCACCAGCGTCGGATCGTCCTCGCCGCGGTTGGGATCGATCACCAGCCGTGAGAACCGCGTGAGCAGCGCCTGCGCCCCGGTCAGCTCCGCCAGCGCCAGCGTCACCCCGCGCGCCCCGAGGTCGTAGGCGATGTGACGCTCCATATCCGCGGGCGCGAGCCCGAGGCTGCCGCCGCAGACCTCGGCGGGCACGCGGTTTGTTGCATGATCGCAGAGCAGGATCAGCGGCCCCGTGGCGCCGGCGTTGACGTGTTCGACGGGCGCGGGATCGCTCATGCGGGCTCGGGTCCGGCTCGGGATGGGTCGCAGCGCAACGCGGAAACGGCACGCCGGCGGAGACTACCGGGTGGTGTGTCGCGATGCCACCACCGCGCGGGTTTTTTCGTGCTCGCGCGGCGATTTTCGTTTCCTCGCGCAGACCGCGGGCTATAAGGCACAGGATACGGACCCGATGTGGATGGCCCGACCGATGACCCCGATCCGCCGCCAGCGCAACGTCAAGATCGTGGCCACGCTCGGTCCCGCTTCCGACAGCTACGACATGATCCGCGCGCTGTTTCTCGCCGGCGCCGACGTGTTCCGGCTCAACATGAGCCACGGCACACAGGACGACATCGCCCGGCGGCACGCGGAGATCCGCAAGGTCGAGGCCGACGTCGACCGGCCCATCGGCATCCTCGCCGATCTCCAGGGGCCCAAGCTCAGGGTCGGCGTCTTCGCGGCGGGCGGCACGATGCTCGAGGAGGGCGCGAGCTTCCGCCTCGATCTCGACCCGGCCGAAGGCGACGACGGCCGCGTCTGCCTGCCGCATCCCGAGATTTTCGCGGCGCTGACCACGGGCTCGATGCTGCTCGTCAACGACGGCAAGGTGCGGCTCCAGGTCGTCGAGCATTCGCCCGAGCATGCCGTCACCCGGGTGATCGTCGGCGGCGAGATATCCAACCGCAAGGGCGTGAACGTGCCGGACGTGGTGCTGCCGCTCGCGGCGCTGTCGGAGAAGGACCTGAGCGACCTCGAATTCGCCTGCGAGCTCGGCGTCGACTGGCTGGCACTCAGCTTCGTCCAGCGTGCCGCCGACGTCGAGGAGGCGCGCGTGCTCGTCGGCGACCGCGCCGCGATCATGAGCAAGATCGAGAAACCCGCCGCGGTCGACGCCTTCGACGAGATCCTCGAGGCCTCCGACGGGATCATGGTCGCGCGCGGCGATCTCGGGGTCGAATTGCCGGTCCAGGAGCTGCCGCCGATCCAGAAGCGGCTGACGCGGGCCTGCCGCGCCGTCGGCAAGCCGGTGATCGTCGCGACCCAGATGCTCGAGAGCATGATCACCTCGCCGATGCCGACCCGCGCCGAGGTCTCCGACGTCGCCGCCGCGATCTACGAGGGCGTCGATGCGGTGATGCTCTCGGCCGAGAGCGCCGCCGGTGACTACCCGATCGAGGCGGTGACGATGATGGACAACGTCGCCCGCTCGGTCGAGAAGGACGAGATCTACCGCCAGGTGATCGAATCCTCGCGGACGCCGTTCCGCAAGCGCGTCTCCGACGCGATCACCGTCGCCGCCCGCGAGGTGGCCGAGACCACGCAGGTCAAGGCCATCTGCTGCTTCTCGCATTCCGGCACGACGGCGCTGCTCACCGCACGCGAGCGCCCGGTGGTGCCGATCATCGCGCTCACCCCGCTCGTGGCCACCGCGCGCAGGCTGGCGCTCTCCTGGGGATTGCATTGCGTGGTCACCGAGGA
>JBBQRM010000257.1:0-4835 GCA_038214855.1 Rhodobacterales bacterium
GGCCGCTGACCCGGACATCCGGAAACGGAACCGACGCCAGACATGTCTCGGGTGTTTTCTCGCTGACCGAAGGCTGCGCTCTACCGGAGGCGCGCCTCAATCGCGGATCACCGCAGAAACAGGGCAAAAATCGAGGTGCCCATGGGAAGAAATCCGAAGCAATCACCCGGAGCCCGTATGATACGGACGCGGCTCGATCGGTTCATACGCGCGCCCCGCGCTCCTGTTTCGCCCGGCGGCAACGCCGGGCAGCGCCCGACCGCCCCCCCGGGCGGGCGCTTCTCGCCCGCCCGGGGGGGCGGTCGCTGCCCTCCGTGCTTAGCAGCCACGCCGGAGCCGGTGACAGGATCGAGAAAGCGGAGCCCGTCTCAGACGTGAAGGTAAAGTTATCTGAAAGAGCAAGCGTGCTCGAACAGGGAATCGACGCAGATCCGCAGGGGGCCAGAGCAGGCTTCGCATCGCATCGAACCAGACCACCTCCTCGGCGTCTCTCCCTGAGGTGGGCCTACCCGAGCACCGTCCCCTGCGGCACCTCCATGCCGTGCAGCACCTCGGCGGCGGGTGCTGCGGCGCGGCCGGGGCGCTGGAGGCGGGTGAGACGCACGGCGCCGGTGCCGCAGGCGATCGCGAGGGAAGTGTCGAGCACGGTGCCCGGCGGGCCCTCGCCCGCGGCGCGCTCGCACATCAGCAGCTTCACCCGTTCGCCCGCGATCTGCGCGAAGGCGCCGGGCGTGGGGGAGAGGCCGCGGATCAGCACGTCGACCTGCGCGGCGGGGCGGGTCCAGTCGATCCGCGCCTCGGCCTTGTCGATCTTCGCGGCGTAGGTGACGCCGTTCGCCGGCTGCGGCTGCGGGGTCAGCGCGTCGAGCCGGGCGAGCGCCTCGAGGATCAGCCGGGCGCCGAGGGAAGCGAGCCGGTCGTGCAGGGTGCCGGTGGTGTCCTGCGGTCCGATCGGCAGCGCTTCGCGCAGCAGCACCGGGCCGGTGTCGAGGCCCGCCTGCATCCGCATCACCGAAATGCCGGTCTCGGCGTCGCCCGCCATGATCGCCCGCTGGATCGGGGCCGCGCCGCGCCAGCGCGGCAGGAGCGAGGCGTGGATGTTGAGGCAGCCGCGGGCCGGCGCGTCGAGCACCGCCTGCGGCAGGATCAGCCCATAGGCGACCACGACCGCCGCCTCGGCACCCAAGGATGCGAAATCCGCCTGCGCCGCCGGGTCGCGCAGGCTGACGGGGTGGCGCCGCGGCAGGCCGAGCGCCGCCGCCCGCGCGGCCACGGGGGCGGCGCGCGGCTGCTGACCCCGGCCGGCGGGGCGCGGCGGCTGGGTGTAGACGCAGGCGATGTGGTGGTGCGCGGCAAGCGCCTCGAGTGCTGGCACCGCGAAGTCCGGCGTGCCCATGAAGATCAGCCGCATCGGACGCACGCGCCCTCAGGCCCGCGCCAGCTCCTTCTTGAGCTTCTTCATCTTTGCGGTGATCATCGTGCGCCGCGCCATGCCGAGCTTGTCGATGAACAGCCGCCCGTTCAGGTGGTCGATCTCGTGCTGGACCACGGTGGCCGCCCGCGCGTCGAACCCGGCCTCGCGACGCGCACCCTCGAGGTCGGTCCAGGCGAGGCGCACGGCGGCGGGCCGGGTCACGTCCTCGAAGACGTCGGGGATGGACAGGCACCCTTCCTCGCTGAGCGCCGTCTCCTCGGAGATCCAGACGAGCTCCGGGTCGATCAGCACCATCGGCTCGAGAGGGGCGTCCTTGGGGGCGCAGTCCATCACGAAGACCCGCTTCATTATGCCGAGCTGCGTCGCTGCGAGGCCGATGCCGGGTGCGTCGTACATCGTGTCGAGCATGTCGGCGGCGAGCCCGCGCAAGGCGTCGTCAATGGGGCCTGCGAGGCCCGCCTTCTTGCGCAGCCGCGGGTCGGGATGGATCAGGATGGGTCGGATCGCCATGCCGGCGAGATAGGCGATGCCGCCCGCCTTGACAAGCAGCCCCCCGGGCAGGGCCGCGGCGCCCAAGCGCGCTTGCAACCCGTGCGCCCTCCCCCCAGGATGCGGCGCGAGACGCGAGGAGGCCCGATGTTCGACTTCGACGAGCTGATCGACCGGCACGGAACCCATTCGATGAAATGGGACATGATGGAGCCGCTCTACGGCGTGCCGACGGACGAGGGGCTCGCGATGTGGGTCGCCGACATGGACTTCCGCGCGCCGCCTCAGGTCAACGCGGCGCTGGCAGAGGCGGTGGCGCACGGCGTCCACGGCTATTTCGGCGACGACCGCGCCTACAAGGCGGCGATCACCGGCTGGATGGCCGAGCGCCACGGCTGGGAGGTGGATCCGGCCGCGATCGCCACGACCCACGGGCTCGTCGCAGCCACCGCACTCTGCGTCCAGGCGTTCAGCGCGCCGGGCGACGGCGTGATCCTGTTCACCCCGGTCTATCACGCCTTCTCGCGGGTGATCCGCGCCAACGGGCGGCGGATCGTCGAGAGCCCGCTCGTCCGGGCGGACGGCCGCTACGCGATGGACCTCGAGGCGCTCGCGGCCTCGCTCGACGGCAGCGAGCGGATGGTGATCCTGTGCTCGCCGCACAACCCCGGCGGACGGGTCTGGAGCGTCGAGGAGCTGCGGGCGCTGGCGGCCTTCTGCGCCGAGCATGACCTGGTGCTGGTCTCCGACGAGATCCACCACGACCTGGTGCTGCCAGGCAACCGCCATACGGTCATGCCGCTGGCCGCCCCCGAGATCATGGACCGGCTGGTGATGCTGACCGCGGCGACGAAGACCTTCAACATCGCGGGCGGTCTGACCGGAAACGTGATCATCGCCGACACGGACCTGCGCAAGCGCTTCGCGGCGGCGCATGCGGCGGCGGGCTCCTCGCCGAACCGCCTGGGCGTGCTGATGGTGACCGCGGCCTATGCCCACGGCGGCCCCTGGGTCGATGCGCTGGTGGCGTATCTGGCGGAGAACGCGGCGGTCTTCGACGCAGGCGTCGAGGCCATCCCCGGCCTCGCCTCGATGCCGCTCGAGGCGACCTATCTCGCCTGGGTCGATTTCGCCGGCACGGGGATGGCGCCCGACGAGTTCACCGCCCGCGTCGAGAAGGAGGCGCGGATCAGCGTCAGCCACGGCCCGACCTTCGGGACCGGCGGCGAGAGCTTCCTGCGCTTCAATCTCGCCACGCCGCGCGCCCGCGTGCACGAGGCGGTGGCGCGGCTGCGCGCGGCCTTCGGCGACCTCCAGTAAACTCCCCGCCGCCGGCCGCCGAGCGCGCGACGTTTTTCCTTGTCTGCGTGACGGAAATGTGACGGGGTATCGGAGGGGTGGAGGCCGTCATGAGCGGCATCTTTGCATCGGCGGTGCGGATCGGGCGCACGGAGGTCTCGGGCGCGATCTACGGGGTCAGGCGGGTCGCGGCGCTGGTGCTCGGCGATCCGGTGAACCTGACCCTCCTGTTCCTGCTGGTCCTCGCCAACGCGGTGCTGATCCTGAACTCCTACTCGGTCTTCGCGGTCTTCGACGCCGCCGGGCGCGCGGCGGAAGTACCGCAGCTGCTCAACATCGGCGCGGAAGGGTCGCTGGGCGAGATCCTCAATTACCTGCAGGCGGCGGCCTGCGCGGCGCTGCTCCTCGGCATCTGGCTCCGCACGCGCGTCCACCTGTTCCTGGTCTGGGCGTTGCTCTTCGGCTTCATCGTGATCGACGACGCCTTCAAGTATCACGAGACGATGGGGGGCGTGCTGCGCGACACGCTGCGGCTGCACGGCGCCGCGGGCGTGGGCCCCAAGGACCTGGGCGAGGTCCTCGCGTTTTTGATCGCCGGCCTCGTCTTCGCCGCGCCGATGCTGCTCGCGCTGCGGCAGAGGGCACCGAACGCGCGCGGCTATGCCTGGGTGTTTCTCGTCTGCCTCGCCGCGCTGGTCTTCTTCGGCATCGGCGTCGACGTGCTTCACGAGATGACCGGCTCACCTCTCGTCGGCCATATCGAGGACGGCGGCGAGATGTTCTCGATCGCGATTGCCGCCATCGCCGCGCTCGCGATCTTCCGGTCGCGGCCGGACCTCGCGCTGATCGCCACGGCGGTCCCTGCCGACGGCCTGCCCGTCGCGCGGCCGCGGCGGGTTGAGACGGGCGAGCTCGGCCTGCCGCGCCGCGCCGGCGGAACCTGAGGCGGTCCGCGTCGGGCCCGTTGACTTGCTGCACAGCAGCATCCTATGCACGGGTGATCCCTTCCGTTGCGAGGACGCCCATGAGTTTCGTCATTCCCCCGCAGGCGCCGGCGCGCCCCAACCGCTGCCAGCTGTTCGGCCCCGGCTCGCGGCCCGAGCTCTTCGGCAAGATGGCGGCCTCGGAGGCCGACGTGGTCAACCTCGACCTCGAGGACAGCGTCTCGCCCGCCGACAAGGAGGCCGCGCGCGCCAATGTCGTCAAGGCGATCCGCGAGGTGGACTGGGGCCGCAAGACCCTGTCGGTGCGGATCAACGGGCTCGACAGCGGCTTCTGGTACCGCGACGTCGTGGACCTGATCGAGCAGGCGGGCGAGCGGCTCGACCTGATCATGATCCCCAAGGCCGGCAACGCGCGGGACGTCTATGCCGTCGATGCGCTGGTCAGCGGCGCGGAAATGGCCGCAGGCCGCAAGAAGCGGCTCGGCCTCGAGGTGATCATCGAGACCGCCGCGGGCTTCGCGCATGTCGAGGAGATCGCCGCCGCGAGCCCCCGGCTCCAGGCGATGAGCCTGGGTGCGGCAGATTTCGCGGCCTCGATGGGGATGCAGACGACCGGCATCGGCGGCACCCAGGTCGGCTACTACATGCTGCCGCCGTCCGAGGCGGAC
>JBBQRM010000258.1:0-4834 GCA_038214855.1 Rhodobacterales bacterium
GCTGGAGCCCGCCGGTGGCCGGCGCGACCAGCACGCCCGGGAGCGGCGGCAAGCCCGTCTCGACCGTGGCGCGGATCGCGCGGCCCCAGCCGATCGCCACCACCGAGCCCGCGCCGAGCCGTTCCGCCCGCAGCAGCGCCCCTACCGGCGCTGCCAGCGCCGGCAATACGCCGGCGGCGGGAGCCTCGATCACCGCTGCGCGCCTGAGGCCGAGGCGGCGCTGCAGCCGTTCGGCCAGCTCCGCCGGGCTTGCGAGGTCGCGCACCTCGATCCGCACCACGCCCTCGGCCCGCGCCCGGGTCAGAAGCCGCGAGATGGTTGCCGCCGAGACGCCGAGGCGCTTGGCGATCTCGACCTGGTTGAGGTCGCCTTCGTAGTGCAGCTTGGCGACGGTGTGCAGCATCGTGCGCGTTTCACCGGCCTCGGGGCCGCTGGAGAGGGTCAGATTGCAAATCCTTTCAGCAACGTGTTACATCCTTGCCTCGCCGCTTATCGCGCAACTGCGCTGAGCTGGCAATCTGCCCGTGCCGGCCCTCCGGCGCGCGGGGCCGAGAGGGACCGACCATGGCACGCATGACCACGGCTGAGCTGCGGGGATACCAGCAGATCTGCGACGAGAGCGGCGCGATGATGGTGATCGCCTGCGACCAGCGCGGAGGAATGCGCAACCTGCTCGCGGCCGATCCGGAGGCGCGGGCGCGGATCGGCAACGACGTGCTCGGCCGCACCAAAATGGATATTGCCGAGTGCCTCGCGCGCCACGCCGCCTGCGTGCTCGTCGATCCGGTCTGCGCCCTGCCGCAGCTGATCGAGGAGGGCGCCCTGCACCGAAGCATCGCGCTCCTGATCGGCCTCGACGATTCGGGTTGGGACGTCTCGCAAGACGGATACCGCCTGTCGAAGCTGGTTCCGGACGTCGACGCGCGTCGGGTTCGCGCGCTCGGCGGGACCGGCGGCAAGATCATGGTCTACCTCCGCTCGGACACGCCGGGCGCGAACGTCCACAACATCGCGATGCTCGAGCAGGTGACCACGGATTTCGCCGCGGAGAACCTGCTCCTCGTCGTCGAGTTCCTGACCTATGCGCTGGAGGGCGAAAGCCCGCAGGACTACGCCGCCGCCTTCCCGGAGCTCGTTCTGGGCGGTACGCGCATCTGTCTCGACCTCGGGGCGAAGGTCCTGAAGTTGCCCTATCCGGGCTCGGCAGACAACTGCGCGGCGGTGACCGCTATAGCGGGCGACGTGCCCTGGGCGGTGCTGTCGGCGGGGGTGGACCACGCGACCTTCCTCTGCCAGGTCGAGACCGCGATGGCCAATGGCGCCTCGGGCGTGATCGCCGGCCGCGCGTTGTGGAAGGACTGCGTTTCGCTCGACCGGGCCGAGCAGCGCGCGCGGCTCGGCCGGATCGCGGTGCCGCGGCTGCGCGAGATCCAGGCGGCGGTCGGGCGCTGTCGCCCGGCCGTCACCAGCGTGGCCTGACCGGCCGGGCCGGTGTCCGCGGTCGCGATCGGCGTCGATATCGGCGGCACGCATCTGCGCGCGGCGCGGGTCGGTGCCGACGGCGGCCTCGGGCCGCTCGCGAAGGCTCCGAGCTCCGCCGACCCCGAGGCGGTGCTGGGACGCTGCCTCGGGCTGATCGCCGAGGTGGGCCTCGACGGCGTGGCTGCGATCGGCGTCGGCGTGCCGGGCCAGGTGGATCGGGACGGGCGGATCCTGTCGGGAGGCTTCGTCAACCTCGCTGGCGTCGAATTCGCGGCGCGCGTCGCGGCGGCGACGGGGCTGCCGGTGACGGTCGAGAACGACGGAACCATGGCGCTGATCGCCGAGGCCGCGTGCGGAGCGGCCCGCCGGCTGCGCGAGGTCGTCCTGCTCACCATCGGCACCGGCATCGGCGGCGGCTTGCTCAGCGAGGGCCGGGTGTTGCGGGGACGGGGCACGGCGGGGCAGCTCGGGCATGTGACGGTGGACGCGGCGGGGCTGCCCTGCCGCTGCGGGCGACGGGGCTGCGTGGAGACGACGAGCTCCGGCACGGCGTTCCGCCGGCTCGTCGCGGCGGCGGGGCTGCCGCCGGATACGCGTCTGGAGGACCTGCTGGGGTCCCGCGCCGAACCTGCGGCCACGCGGGTGCTGGCGGCGTGGGTGCTGCCGCTCAGGGCGGCGATCGGCACGCTCGCGGCCGTCTGCGACCCGCAGGAGGTGCTGCTCGGCGGCGGGCTCGGCCGCGCGGCGGTCGCGGCGCTCGAGGCGATGCCGGCGCCGGTTTCGTGGTTCCCGACCGATGTGCGACCCGCGGCACTCGGGGACGAAGCGGGCGTCATCGGGGCGGGGCTTGCGGCGTTGGAACGGGCGGCACGGCTGCGTCCCGAAGCATCGGCGAAGTCTCGTCCAAAGCGGGCCGTGCTCGTGAACGGCCTGCCCGCGAGCGGCAAGAGCGCGGTGGCTCGCGCGCTGTCGGACGCGACCGGCTGGCCGGTGCTGGCGCTCGATGCGGTCAAGGACCCGTTCCTGGTCGAATTCGGCGGCGCCGACCGGGCCTTCAACCGGCGGCTCGGTGGGGCGAGCTACGCCGCGCTTTTCGGGCTCCTGCGCGATGCGCCGCCGGGAACGGTGGCGATCGTGGATGCCTGGTTCGGCTTCCAGCCGCCCGAGGTGCTGGAGCGGCATCTGGCCGAGGCCGGCATCGCCGAGACGGCGGAGCTCTGGTGCCACGCCCCGCCGGAGACGCTCGCCGCCCGCTACGCGGCGCGGGTCGAGCGGCGGCCTGCCGGACATCCGGGCCTCGACTATGTTCCCGAGCTCGTGGCGCTCGCCGCCCGCGTCCGTCCGCTGGCCCGCGGTCCTGTCCTGGAGATAGATACTTCGGAGCGGCGGGAGATCGGCCTGGTGAAGGACTGGCTGGGGGCGCTCTGGCCGGATCTGATCTGGCCGGAGCCGGCGATGCTCACGGCCGCTCAAGGTTGAGCAAATCGATAAGTAATTGATAAAACAAGCTTTTTCTGATGTCATTAACCACATGGAAAGGATTTCGGCTTGCTGCGGTCAGGTTGGAGGCCTCCCTGGCCCGGAAGGCGTGCGACCGCCGCCTCCAATCGCTTGACGGCGGACGGATCCAGCAAATAGGTTCCTCTCGGATGCAATCTTCGGACAAACCGAAGCACCTTGGGAGGAAGACTTGGAAAAGAAGAACATGGCGCCTGCAATCGGGGCGCGGGTTCTGCTCGTCTCGATGAGCCGCCGGGCGGCGACGCTCGCGCTCGCGGCGACGATCGCGGGCGGAGCGCTGCTGGCGCCGGCTGTGGCGCAGGACAAGAAGACGCTGGCCTTCGTCGTCAACGTGCCGGCGGACTTCTGGGCGATCGCGCGGCGCGGGACCGAGAAGGCGCAGGCCGAGCTGCCCGACTACAACATCGAGTTCTACATCCCCGGCGAGATGTCGGCCGCCGCACAGAAGCGGATCCTCGAGGACCTGCTGGCCAAGAATGTCGCGGGCGTGGCGATCAGCCCGGTGAACCCGGACGATTCCACCGAAATCCTCAACCGGGTCGCCTCGGAGGCGGTGCTGTTCACCCAGGATGCGGACGCACCCGAGAGCGACCGCGTCATGTATATCGGCACAGACAACGTCGCAGCCGGGCGCGAGGCGGGCGAGCTGATGAAGCGCGCGTTGCCGGACGGCGGACGCGCGATGCTCTTCGTCGGCACGATGGACGCGGCCAATGCGCGCGAGCGCGCGCAAGGCATCCGCGAGGCGATCGAGGGCAGCGGCATCGAGATCATCGACATCCGCACCGACGGCGGCGACCAGACCAAGGCCAAGGCCAATGTCGAGGACACGCTGACCAAATATCCCGACATCGACCTGCTCGTGGGTCTGTGGGCGTACAACACCCCGCAGATCTACAATGCCGTGAAGTCCGCCGGGATGGAGGGCAAGGTCAAGATCGTCGGCTTCGACGAGGACCAGCAGACGCTCAGGGGCATCTCGGAGGGCACGATCCTGGGGACGGTGGTGCAGCAGCCCTACGAGTTCGGCTATCAGTCGATGATGAAGATGGCGAAGTACATCGAGGGCGACACCTCGGTCGTTCCCGAGAACGAGCAGGACATCATCCCGACCAAGACGGTCGACGCCTCGAACGTCGAGGAGTTCACCAAGCAGATCGTCGAACTTCTCGGCAACTGAAGCGTCACGGCCGTCCCGTCCCGGGGCGGCCGATTCGCGTCTTGCCGCGCGAACGGGCGCCCATCCGTGGGCGAAAGGGGCGACCAGGGTGTCCTCGATCCTGAATCTGCACGCGATCCGCAAGTCCTACAACGGGGTGCCTGCGCTCGAAGGCGTCAGCCTGTCGCTTATGCTGGGCGAAATCCTCGGGCTGGTCGGCGAGAACGGCGCGGGCAAGTCAACGCTGATGAAGATCCTCGGCGGCGTCATAGCACCCTCCGCCGGCACGATCGAGATCGGCGGCGCGCGCCACGCGCGGCTGACCGTGAACGAAGCCGCGGCGCAGGGCATCGCCTTCGTGCATCAGGAGCTGAACCTGTTCGAGAACCTCGACGTCGCCGCGAACGTCCTGCTGGGGCGGCAGCCCTGTCGCGGCGGCCCGCTGCGGCTGGTGGACCGGGGTCGGTCCCGCCGCGTCGTGACCGGGATCCTCGACCGGCTCGGCGTCGATTTCGGCGCCGACGACCTGGTCGAGAACCTGTCGATCGCGCAGCGCCAGATGGTCGAGATCGCCAAGGCGCTGTCGCAGGAGGCGCGGATCATCATCATGGACGAGCCGACGTCGAGCCTGACGCTGGTCGAGACCGACCGGCTGCTCGAGGTGGTGACCGA
>JBBQRM010000259.1:0-4826 GCA_038214855.1 Rhodobacterales bacterium
CTGCACGTCGACCGCTCCTCCCGGCGCCGAGACCCCGCATGCCCATGTCGACGCACCCTACGGTCAGCATCGCGGGACCTCAGGTGCCCGAATTGCCCAGAACCCTCGCCGACACAGGATTCGATGAATATCCCGGGTTGACATACAAGGGCTATGTGGGCTCCGCCGAACTCAGCGCAGAAGACGGCTTGTTCTTCGGCCGGATCCGTTTCATCCGCGACCTCGTGAGCTATGAGGCTGAGACCGCCCGCGGCCTCGTCGCGGCATTCGAGGCGGCGGTGGATGAGTACCTCGCGGATTGTACCGCCGAGGGCCGGGCGCCGGACGCGCCGTTCAAGGGCTCGTTCAACATTCGGACGGGGGCGCCGCTGCATCGTCGCCTAGCGCTGTCGGCGCTGGAGCGGGGCGTGTCGCTGAACGAGTTGGTGGCGCGAACGCTGGAACAGGCGTTTCCGGAGCGCAGCGAGTAGCGGCGGCCGGCCCGCTCAGTTGCGCCCCAACAGGCCCCGCATCACGTCCTCGAAGACCGAGCGAACCACGCGCTCAACGCTGGTGCCGGTCACGCCCCCTGGCTGGGTCGGCGGCGTGGGCGGAGTGCCGTAGGGCTCGGCCTGCGCCACGCGGCCCGGCGGTGGCGGGCGGTACTCGGGCACGCGCAGCGGCAGCGGGCGCGGGGGCATTCCCTCGTGGACGCGGAGCATCGTCTCGCGCCAGATCGCGGCCGGGAGGCCCCCGCCGGTGACGCCCTTGAGCGGTGTGTTGTCATCGTAGCCCATCCAGACGCCGGCGACGTAGTCGGCGGTGAAGCCGACGAACCAGGCGTCGCGCGCGGCCTGGGTCGTGCCGGTCTTGCCGGCGGCGGGGCGGTCGGGGAGCTTGGCGCGGGTGCCGGTGCCGCGCTCGATCACCTGGGACATCATCCAGATCAGCTCGCCCGCCGCGCGCTCGTCGAGCACGCGGACCGGATCGGCGCCGCCCGCCATCAGCTCGGTGCCGTCGGCCTTGAGCCGCAGCGTCCGCACTCCGTAGGGCCGGGCGCTCAGCCCGCCGTTGAGGATGCCGGCATAGGCGCCGGTCATCTCCAGCAGCGTCGCCTCGGAGGCGCCGAGCGCCAGCGCCGGGCCGTCGGCAATCGGGCTGTCGATGCCGAGGTCGTGGGCGAGGGCGGTGACGCGGGCGCGGCCCATGCCCTCGGAGACCCGCACGGCGGCGGTGTTGACCGATTGCGCGAGCGCCTCGGTCAGATCGATCTGGCCGCGGAAGTCGCGGGTGTAATTCTGCGGCGACCAGGGGCCGGAGCCGGGGATGTCGAGGGTGAGCGGCGCGTCCATCACCCGGTCGAAGGGGCTGGCGCCGGCCTGGAGTGCTGCGGCATAGACAAAGGTCTTGAACAGCGAGCCGGTCTGGCGCTCGGCCTGGCTCGCGCGGTTGAAGCCGCCCGAGGGACCGGCGGGGTTGCGCCCGCCGATCATCGCGCGCACCGCCCCGTCGGGCGAGAGCACCACGACCGCGGCCTGCGCCTTGGAGCCGTCGCTGACGCGCTCGTCGAAGACGCGGGCCAGCGCCGCCTCGGCCGCCCGCTGCACGCGCGGATCGAAGGTGGTCAGCACCTCGACGTCCTCGGCGGTGGAGCGGGTGAGAAACTCCGGCCCCGAGGCCATCACCCAGTCGGCGAAGTCGGTGCCGATCTCGGAGGCCGCGGCCTTCGACAGCACCGCCGGGCGCAGCCGCGCCTCGGCCGCCTCGGCGGCGGTGAGATAGCCCTGCGCCTCCATCAGCCCGACGATCGTGCCGGCCCGCGACTGGGCGAGTGCGAGATCGTTGGTCGGCGCGAAGCGCGAGGGGGCGCGCAGGAGGCCTGCGAGCATCGCGGCCTCCGCGGGGGTCACGCTGGCGGCGGACTTGCCGAAGTAGCGCTGCGCCGCCGCCTCGAAGCCGGTGGCGCCGGCGCCGAGATAGGCGCGGTTCAGATAGATCGACAGGATCTCGTTCTTCGAGAACTTCCATTCGAGCGCGAGCGCCGCGGGCACTTCCTTGATCTTGCGCTCGAGCGTGCGGGTGTTGTCGAAGAACACGAGCTTGGCCACCTGCTGCGTCAGGCTGGAGCCGCCCTGCACCGTGCGGCCCTCGCGCAGGTTCACCGTCAGCGCGCGCAGGGTGCCCTGGAGATCGACGCCGAAATGGCCGTAGAAGCGCCGGTCCTCGGTGGCGATGATCGCGTTCCTCAGATGCGGTGAGATCGCGTCGGACCGGATCAGCCCGAGCTGCTCGCCGCGCCAGGCGAAGACCTCGCCGTTCACGTCCCGCAGCGTCACCGACCCGTTCTCGCGCGCGTCGAGCAGGGAGGGCAACGACGGCAGCTTCACGTAGTAGTAGGCGACGCCGCCGGCGAGCACGAGCGCCGCCAGCAGCGCTGTGCGCAACCCGAGCCACCAGACGAGCCGGAAGACCCCGCGCACAATGCGCTCCCACAGTCCCAGCCGCGGCTTGGGTGGTCTCGCTTTCCTGCCCGCTCGGGCCATGCCGGCCGCCTGTTCCAATGGGCGGCCCCGGGAGACCGCCACGCCTGTGCTTTTTGCCGCACCCTAACCCGGTTCCTCCAGCCGGAGCCAGAGAGTTGCCGGCGGGCGGCCTTCCGCACCTGATCTGCCTAATTCCGCGGCAGATGCGGGGAAACGCTTAACAGAAGGTGAAATTTCGGACAGTTCCGCGCGGGGGCCTCTGCGGCACCAGCGAATTGTCTTCCCGCCCGGCCGCCCCGTCGCCTAGCAGGATTCGGGAAGGCCGGGGGGTGCCGCGACAGGCTCACATCTCCCCGGCTGCGCGAGGCCGGCTGCGGGGGACCCATGAAACTGATTATCGCCGTCATCAAGCCCTTCAAGCTCGAGGAGGTGCGCGAGGCGCTGACCGGCCTTGGGGTGCAGGGGCTGATGGTGTCCGAGGTGAAGGGCTATGGCCGCCAGTCGGGCCATACCGAGATCTACCGCGGCGCGGAATACGTCGTGAACTTCGTCCCGAAGATCAAGCTCGAGCTGGTGGTCGCCGACGCACAGGTGGGGCCCATCGTCGAGGCGCTCGCGGCGACGGCCAAGACCGGCAAGCTCGGCGACGGCAAGATCTTCGTGCTCGACGTGGGCCAGGCCCTGCGGGTGCGCACCGGCGAGACCGGCGAGGAAGCGCTGTGAAAGGCCCAGAGATGACAACGAGGACAAAAGCCCAGATGACGAAACTCGCAACCCTGGGCGGGCTCGCCGCCATCGCGGCCCTCGCAGCCTGCCCCGCGTTCGCCCAGGAGGCGGTGGTGGTGGTCGAGGAGGCGGCGGACGCCGCATCGGCCGCGGTCGGTGCCGCCGAGCAGACCGCCTATATCTTCAACAGCCTGCTCCTGCTGATCGGCGGCTTCCTGGTGTTCTGGATGGCTGCGGGCTTCGCGATGCTCGAGGGCGGGCTGGTGCGCTCGAAGAACGTGACGATGCAGCTGATGAAGAACGTGGCGCTCTTCGGGCTGGCGACGATCTTCTACTACCTGATCGGCTACAACCTGATGTACCCGCTCGGCAGCTGGTCGATCGGCACAGACGAGACCGGCGGCTATCTCGGGGCTTTCGGCGTGGCGATCATGGAGGCGGTGGGCGTGGGTCCGGAGGCGGTCGACGACATCGGCTATGCCACCACCGGGTCGGACTTCTTCTATCAGGTGATGTTCTGCGCCACCGCCGCCTCGATCGTGTCGGGCGCGCTCGCCGAGCGGATCAAGCTCTGGCCGTTCCTGATCTTCATCGTGGTCCTGACATCGGTCATCTATCCGATTCAGGGCAGCTGGAAATGGGGCGGGGGGTTCCTCGACAGCCAGTGGGGCTTCCTCGACTTCGCGGGCTCGACCATCGTGCATTCGGCGGGCGGCTGGGCGGCGCTGATGGGGGCGCTGATCCTGGGGCCGCGGATCGGCAAGTATTCGGCCGACGGACGGGTGAACCCGATGCCGGGCTCGAACCTCGCACTCGCCACGCTCGGCACCTTCATCCTGTGGCTGGGCTGGTTCGGGTTCAATGGCGCCTCGCAGCTTGCGCTCGGCACGGTCAGCGACGTGGCCGACGTGAGCCGCATCTTCGCCAACACCAACATGGCCGCCGCGGGCGGGGCCATCGCGGCGCTGATCCTCACCCAGGTGATGTACCGCAAGCCCGACCTGACGATGGTGCTGAACGGGGCGCTTGCGGGGCTCGTGTCGATCACTGCCGAGCCGCTTTATCCGAGCCTGGGGGCGGCGACGCTGATCGGCGCGGTGGGCGGGCTCCTGGTGGTCTTCACCGTGCCGTTGCTCGACCGGATGCGGATCGACGACGTGGTGGGCGCGATCCCGGTGCACCTGGTCTGCGGCATCTGGGGGACGCTGGCCGTGGTGCTGACCAACCCGGACGCGACTTGGGTGGGGCAGATCGGGCCGATCGTGATCATCGGCGTCTTCGTCAGCGTCTGCTCGGGCCTGCTGTGGCTGATCCTGAAGGCGACGATGGGCATTCGCGTCAGCGCCGAGGCAGAGATCAACGGCCTCGACGTCGAAGAGCTGGGGATGGAGGCCTATCCCGAGTTTATCCGCGCGTCCTGAGGTTCCTCCCGGAACGCGCGCCACCGCGTGGCCCGAACCTGCCGCCCGGGTCCCAGGACCCGGGCGGTCTTGTCTCCGGGCGGTGTGTCCAACTTGAAATTATAAGAAAGTCATTGATTTCATTGGGAAAGCCTGATTCGCTTTTTGCGAATTCGTATTGTATGACACCGTTGGGAGACGTTCTTTCTTTCCTTCCCCCGATTTGTCCCGTGACAAA
>JBBQRM010000260.1:0-4823 GCA_038214855.1 Rhodobacterales bacterium
CGTGGTGGCGCCAGTGGCCGAGACATAGAGCACCCGCGCCTCGGGGATCGCGTACTGAAGCTGCAGCCCGGCGAGGCCCTGCAGCGAGGCAGCCTTGGCGCCTCGGCCGGTCTCTTCCCCGCCCGCGGCGTTGCCCATGGCGTGCGCCTCGTCGAAGGCGATCACCGGACCCCAGGCGGGGCCGGCCCCCCAGGCGAGCGTCGCCCCCGGGGCGGCGTCCGCCTGGGCGGGTCGGTCTTCGGTCAGCCAGGCGACGACCTGATCGAGGCGGCTCGCCCCGTTCTGTGCCACGGCGCGCAGCGTGGCGTAGGTGGTGAAGAGCACACCGGCCGGTGCGGTAATTTGCGCGCCCGGCTTCCAGCGCGACAGCGGCCGCAGCTCGCTTGGTGACCCGCCGATGTCGCTCCAGTCGCGCAAGCTATCCTCGAAGAGCTTGTCGGACTTCGACACCCATAGTGCGCGGCGGCGTCCGGCGATCCAGTTGTCGAGCAGGATGGCGGCGACTTGGCGGCCCTTGCCGCAGCCGGTGCCGTCGCCGAGGAAGAAGCCGGCGCGGAATGTCGCTGCGCCCGCGTCATCCTCAGCCGCCGCCTCGACCTCGCGGCCATCGTCCGAGACGCGCCAGCGCCCGGCGAGGAGCCGCTCGTGGGCGTCGCGGGCGTAGATCACCGTCTCGAGCTGCGCCTCCGAGAGCGCGCCGGTCTCGATCAGCCGGCTCGGCACGTTCGGGCAGCCCGTCGGCGCGGGCGGGGCGACGCTCGCCATCGCCACGCTCTCGACCAGCGGCGTCGGGTGTGCGGCGGCGCCGGCGATCTCGACGCGCTGCGGCCGGTAGGCGGCGTAGACCTCGCTCAACGCTTCGTTGACGCGCGGATGCGAGCGCACCGCGTAGTCGAGCGGCGCTACGGACGGGGCCGCCTGCGGCACGGGCGGGCGTGCCACAGGCGTCGGCCGGGATGCGGATCGCGGTGCCGCAGGGACGGGCGGTGTCGCGCGCGCGGTCATCAGGCGCGGCGGCAGCGCTGTGGCGAGGAGCTCCCGCAAGACCCGAAGCGGCTCGGCTGCGCCACCGGCGAGGTCGGAA
This sequence comes from Rhodobacterales bacterium, assembly GCA_038214855.1. Classification (GTDB taxonomy): domain Bacteria; phylum Pseudomonadota; class Alphaproteobacteria; order Rhodobacterales; family Rhodobacteraceae; genus Amaricoccus. The sequence continues at coordinate 1,085 of JBBQRM010000260.1, forward strand.
ACATGGGCAAATCTACATTTGCCGCTGCTGGTCTCCGGACCCTTGTCGGCGACGATCAGCTGCGTCTCCACGGCGGTGCCGTTCTTGCGGTAGACGCCGCCACCGACGGTGATCGCGACATGCACCTGCGCAGCGTGCGTCAACGCCTCCCAGTGCCGCGGTTGCCGCTCCGGTCCGAACCCGGTCGGCATGATGGCGACGAGCCGCCCGCCGGGTGCGAACCGCTTCAGCGCCGAGGTGAGATGCCGCGCCGCGACGGTCGGATCGTCGGCGCGGTCGAATGACGATGAGAACGGCGGGTTCATCAGCACGACCGAGGGCAGGACATGGCGCGCGAGCACGTCGTCGAGGATCGCGCCGTCGTAGGCGCCGACGGATTGGCCGAAGACGAGCTCGAGCAGAGCCCGGCGCCGCGGGTCGATCTCGTTGAGCACGAGGGCGGCACCGCTGCGCTTTGCGCAGGCCGCCAGCGCGCCGCAGCCGGCCGAGGGTTCGAACACCAGGTCGCGCACGGTGAGCGCCGCGGCTTCGGCTGCGACGGACGCGTAGGGCAGGGGAGTTGAGAACTGTTGCAGGCGAATTTGCGCCTCGGACCGCCGGGTCTGGGTCGGGCGGCGGGCCTCGTCGGCGATCAGTGCCGCGAGGTCCCGCTCGCCGGCAGCAATGAGCGCCAGCGTGCTCGCAGCCTCCAGCACGTCATAGGCCGTGCGCCAGTCCCAGGCGCCGGTGGAGGCGGGACGCCCAAAGGCGCGCTCGAGGCCGCGCTCCAGCGCGCTGGCGGTTATCAGCCGGCCGGCGGCAATGTCGAGGGCAAGGGGACGCACGGCGGTCGCGAGGGCCGTCGGGTCGACACCGCGAGCGGTGGCAGGGGTGCTGGGCATGGGTCTTCTCCTCTTTCTTTCCGAAGCCCATCCGGGCTCGGAGAAGGAGAAGCCGCCCTTGTATCTTTCCCTCCGCGCGCGCACGCCGCCGTCGGCTCGGCGTCTACTCGGGAAGACCACCCAAGCCGGATATCAAGGCTCGGGAGGTCTTGACGCAGAGCAGCGGTCATCCGATGCGCGGAGATGACGGCGAACGGGGCTGGAAACGGCCCACTCCTGCGGCCGTTCAGCGGAGCCGGCCCTCCGAACTCGATTGGCGCCGACTTTTCGGCGACATCTGTAGCTTGGTGGCTGGCCCGTTGCGACGAGGCCAGCTACGCACGGCACTGTCGCGGGGCTGCGGGGTCGATGCCGGAATGCAAAGTCGGGTCATGAAATGAAGGGGCGCGACACGGTCCTGACCCGCGGCGTCCTCAGCGAGCATCCCGAGGACCTGCTGCATGGCACTGGATGGCGCGCTCTGTGGGCAGTGTTGCGCGAAGCGGCGATGAGGCTCTGGAGCGACGACGCGTTCGGCCTGGCCGGGAATGTGGCGTTCCGCGCCTTGCTGGCGATCTTTCCCTTTCTGATCTTCACGAGTTCGCTGACCGCGTTTATCGGTGACCAATCCATGGCCGACGCACTCATCGTGTTCCTGATCGCGATCGTCCCCCCGGCACTGGTCGATCCGATCGTGTCGGAAGTGCAACAGGTGATGACGGTACAGCGCGGCGGGGTGCTCAGCATCGGCATCCTGCTGACAATCTGGTTCGCGGTCGGCGGCGTGGATGGCGTGCGTGTCGGGCTCAACCGAGCCTACGGAATCCGCGAGACCCGCTCCACGGTCGTGCTTTACGCCGTGCAGACCGCCATGGTCATCCTCGCCAGCCTGGTCTTCGTCCTGGTCGGCTACCTGCTCGTGCTGGCGCCGCGGGCGGGATCGTGGTTGCATACCCTCATGCCGGGCTTCGATCCGGCGTCCGTTACAGTCGGCCTGATCCGGTACCCCGCGGCGGTCGTCATCCTCGTTGCGGCGCTGTTCGCGGCACATGTGTTTCTGCCGGCTCGACGTACCCGGTTCTCGAGCATCTGGCCGGGCGTGCTTTTCACCGTGACCGCGTGGATACTTCTCGCGGCGGCCTTCTCGTTCTACTTGCTGAGCTTCGGCAATTACGCAAGCTACTACGCCGGTTTGGCTGGCATAATCGCCGCCCTCTACTTCATGTACCTTGCGGCTTTGGTCCTGATCTTCGGGGGCGAGCTCAACCGGGCGATCAGGATTCGTCGGCTGGCGCGCGCTCTGAGCGAAGGAGACGGCGGGCGGAACCGATCCACATCGTGAACGGCCCAGAGTTGCCGTTCGGCTGCTTCCAAGCGTACGTCCGCTTCGCGCCCCATCACGGTCATTCAGCGGCCTGATCGGTTGTCCCGCAACTCGCTGTTCGCAGAGCCTCGGAATGATCAGACGGCGTGAGCTGTTGAACCAATCGGACACGTCTATCGCCTCGCGCCAATGCTTGTCGCTTCGGCTTCGATCCGCATCTCAATGTCGTGAGCCTCCGACACTCCGTGGCTGACTAGCCGGCCGAGCATAACGGCGATCCGCGCTCGTTCGGGATGATCTCGGCGGAGCAGAGACAAATCCTCGACCGCAGCCTTCTCAAACCATTGCGCAACCTTTCGCCCGATGCCGAGCGTGTGCCACATCGACGGATCGTTTTTTGTGGCTTTGAGCCAAGTTTCGACCGCGAACAGCAGGAAATCTAAGTGCCGCGATGTGGGAGAGACCAATAAGGTGTTCATCGTACAAACCGCGACGAACGCAGTCGGGCCGCCCGGCAGCAACGGTCGCAGCGTGTCGAGAAGGGGATCGACCCGATCGAAAACCGCCGGGACCAGATAGCTCTCGGTACTACCGAACGGGTTGTAGAGGTTCATCAGCAGCTTCGCAATCGGCGGACCGGTGTCATGGTCGATCCGAAGATCGCCCGGGTGGTTATCCCATGACCAACGCTTAAGCGCGATCATGCGCGCAACGAGGCGCTCGCGCAGGTCGCGGGCGCGACTGGCCGGCCGGCTTCGATCATTGAAATAGCGAACGTCGGCAGCGTGAATAAGGGTATCTGCAACATCGCAAAATGTCTGGTCCGGAAGTTCCAGAATCGGCTGCAAAAGCAACCCGAAATGGTCCTGCGCCGCGTCCATCAGCGCCGCTGCGAACAGGATATAGAATTGATGATTCCAGTCGTCCGGCGTCCGGTCCAGCTCCGCGTCGGCTGAATAGCCATGGGCATTCAACCGCGCAGACCATGGAGCATAGGCGTCGATCAGCTCCTCGTACCAATCCGGCGTCGCGCTTGTCTCCGCGTTCAGGAGACCAAGCCATTTCGCGATGCCCTGCGTGTCGACATGGGTCGACGCCTTTTCCAACCGCGGCTCGAACGCATCCTCATCGCTATCGAACTCGATGCCTGCGTGGTCGGCGGAGAGCCGCGCGCGCGGCCTGTTTCGCAAGGACGGGCGCTCTTCCGGGAGGATCGGCCAGGCAGGTTCCGTTCCGCTATCGAGCCAGGCGATCTCCGCCGCGACCAAGTCTGCATCAATGCGCGCCTTCTCGGCGTCATAGATTTCGCGGTCCGCTGGATCCTCATCATAAGGATGCCACCGCCAGCGGTGGCACGCGAACGCGATCCTGAGGGTAGATTTGAGGAGGCGCGGATCGGTCTCTTTGATGAGCGCCAGCGCCGCTGCGAAAGCCGGGACAGCGGCGAGATCCTCGCGCGCGTCGGATTTCACCAGGAGATTGCGATAGGCGGACAGCCCACGCCGATGCCAAAGATAGATTAGCGCACAAATCCCAATCCCTGGCCGGTTGAATC
>JBBQRM010000261.1:0-4807 GCA_038214855.1 Rhodobacterales bacterium
CCTGCGCATGAGGCTTTCATGATCGAGGTCCACGACCTTCACCGGCATTTCGGCGGCATCCCCGCCGTCGACGGCGCCTCGATGTCGATCCGGGCCGGGTCCATCACGGGCCTGATCGGGCCGAACGGCGCCGGCAAGACCACGCTCTTCAACGTCGTCGCCGGCCATTACGCGCCCACCTCCGGCCGCGTCTGGCTCGACGGCGCCGAGATCACCGGCCTCTCCCCGCACGAGCTGTTCCACAAGGGCCTGCTGCGCACCTTCCAGATCGCCCACGAGTTCGGCACGCTCAGCGTGCGCGAGAACCTGATGATGGTCCCCGCCGAACAGCCCGGCGAGACGCTCATGGACGCCTGGTTCCGCCCCGGCCGCGTCCGGTCCCGCGAGGCCGAGGTTCGCGAGAAGGCCCAGGAGGTCATGGACTTCCTGCAAATCTCTCATGTCGCGGACGAGCGCGCCGGCAACCTCTCCGGCGGCCAGAAGAAGCTGCTCGAGCTCGGCCGCACGATGATGGTCGACGCCAAGGTGGTCTTTCTCGACGAGGTCGGCGCCGGCGTGAACCGCACGCTCCTGAAGACCATCGGCACAGCGATCGAGCGGCTGAACGCCGAGCGCGGCTATACCTTCTGCATGATCGAGCACGACATGGACTTCATCGGCCGGCTCTGCGACCCGGTCATCGTCATGGCCGAGGGCCGCGTGCTGACCACCGGCCACCCCGACGAGGTCATGGCCGACGAGCGGGTGATCGAGGCCTATCTCGGCACCGGCCTCAAGAACCGTCCCGCGCACGCCCAGCCATGACCCTGCTCACCGCCACCGAGATGACCGGCGGCTACGGCGGCGCCGACATCCTCAACGGCTGCTCGATCGAGGTCGACGCCGGCGAGATCGTCGTCATCGTCGGCCCTAACGGTGCGGGCAAGTCCACCGCGATGAAGGCGGTCTTCGGGATGCTGGCGCTCGGGCGCGGCACCGTCACGCTCGAGAGCCGCGACATCACCTCCCTCACGCCGCAGGAGCGGGTGCGCGCCGGCATGGGCTTCGTGCCGCAGAACGCCAACGTCTTCGTCAGCCTCAGCGTCCAGGAGAACCTCGAGATGGGCGCCTACATCCGGCGCGACGACTTCCGCCCGACGATGGAGCAGGTCTTCGAGCTCTTCCCCATCTTGGCCGAGAAGCGCCGCCAGCCCGCGGGCGAACTCTCCGGCGGCCAGCGCCAGCAGGTCGCCGTCGGCCGCGCGCTGATGACCGAGCCGCGGCTCCTGATGCTCGACGAGCCCACCGCCGGGGTCTCACCCATCGTCATGGACGAGCTCTTCGACCGCATCCTCGAGATCGCGCGGACCGGCATCGCCATCCTGATGGTCGAGCAGAACGCCGCCCAGGCGCTCGCCATCGCCCACCGCGGCTACGTGCTCGTCCAGGGCGAGAACCGCTTCACCGACACCGGACAGGCGCTCCTCGCCGACCCCGAGGTCCGCCGCTCGTTCCTGGGTGGCTGAGCGATGACCGACCTGCTCAACGCCCTCGTGCTCCTCTCCAACTTCGTGCTGATCCCCGCGATCGCCTACGGCTCGCAGCTCGCGCTCGGGGCTCTCGGGGTCACGCTGATCTACGCGGTATTGCGCTTCTCCAACTTCGCCCACGGCGACATGATGGCCTTCGGCACGATGGCGACCATCCTCGGCACCTGGTGGCTGCAGGCGCAGGGGATCGGCATCGCCCCCCTGCCCACCGCGCTGATCGCACTCCCCGCGGGCATCCTCGCCGCGGTCCTGCTCGCGCTCGCCACCGACCGTGTCGTCTACCGCTTCTACCGAAGGCGGCGCAGCCCCGGCGTCATCTTCGTCATCGTCTCGGTCGGCGTGATGTTCATCTACAACGCGCTGACCCGCTTCTTCATCGGCACCGACGACCGGCGCTTCGAGGACGGCGAGCGCTTCGTGATCCGCGTCGGACAGTTCCGCGAGCTGACCGGCCTCGACGAGGGCCTCGCCCTGCGCTCGTCCCAGGTCCTGACCGTCGTGGTGATGGTCGTCGTCGTCGCCGCGGTGTTCTGGTTCCTGATGCGCACCCGCACCGGCAAGGCGATGCGCGCCTATTCCGACAACGAGGATCTGGCGCTGCTGTCGGGCATCGATCCCGACCGGATCGTGCGCATCACCTGGATCCTCGCGGCCGCCCTCGCGACCATCGCGGGCGTCCTCTACGGGCTCGACAAGTCGTTCCGCCCCTTCACCTATTTCCAGCTCTTGCTGCCGATCTTCGCCTCAGCCATCGTCGGCGGCATCGGCCAGCCCTTCGGCGCCATCGCCGGGGGCTTCATCATCGCCTTCTCCGAGGTGATGGTGACCTACGCCTACAAGCAGTTCCTGGGCTACATCCTGCCCGAGGGCCTCGCGCCCGACGGACTGGCGCAGCTGCTGTCCACCGACTACAAGTTCGCCGTGTCCTTCATCATCCTGGTCATCGTGCTCCTGGTGCGCCCGACCGGCATCTTCCGGGGGCGGGTGATATGAGACGGTCGCCGCAGTCGCCTCCACCGGCGCCCCGCCCTTCTGTTTTGCCCGGCGGCAACGCCGGGCAGCGCCCGACCGCCCCCCCGGGCGGGCGCTTCTCGCCCACCCGCGGCCGGTCGCTGCCCTTCTCCTTTAGCTCGCATGATGCAGCCAGCGATACTAACGGGGCCGGACGCGCATGACCGCGCGCGGCCTCCTCCTCTATGCCGTCATGGCCGCGCTGATCCTCGCGGTCGGCGTCTTCCAGAGCTGGACCGTCGCGCTCGGGCTGCTCAACCTCGGCGTCATCTCGGCGGTGATGGCGCTCGGCGTCAACATCCAGTGGGGCTATGCCGGGCTCTTCAACGTCGGCATCATGGGCTTCGCCGCCCTCGGCGGCGTCGCCGCGGTCCTCGTCTCCATGCCCCCCGTCGAGGGCGCGCTCGTCGCGGGCGGCGCCAACCTCGGGCTCGCAGCCCTCGCGGTCGTGCTCACGCTGGGTGCTGCGCTGATCGTGCGCGACCGGGCGCCATCGGTGATCCGCGGCCCCGCGGGTCTCGCGGTGATCGGCTTGGGCTATCTGGTGATGCGGCTGTTCCTCGATTCCGCCTCGGAAGCCATCGAGAGCGTCAACCCCGCCGCCGCCGGCTATCTCGGCGGCCTCGGCCTGCCGATCGTGCTCTCCTGGGGTGTCGGCGGCCTCTTCGCGGCAGGGGCGGCCTATCTGGTGGGCAAGATCGCGCTCGGCCTGCGCTCGGATTATCTCGCCATCGCCACGCTCGGCATCGCCGAGATCATTCTCGCCGTGCTGAAGAACGAGAACTGGCTGGCACGCGGCGTCAAGAACGTGACCGGCCTGCCCCAGCCCCTGCCCGACGAGCGCCTGCTCCAGCGCGCGCCCTGGATCGCCGATCTCGCCGGTCGCTTCGGGACCGACACCACCACAGCCGCCGCAATCGCGGTGCGGCTCGGCTACTTCGGCCTGTTTCTCGCCGTCCTCCTCGTGCTGCTGTGGCTCTCCGAACGCGCGCTCAACTCACCCTGGGGCCGGATGATGCGGGCGATCCGCGACGACCGCGACGCGGCCGAGGCGATGGGCAAGGACGTGACCGGCCGCCATCTCCAGGTCTTCGTGCTCGGCTCGGGCGTCGTCGGCATCGCCGGCGCCATGCTGGTCACCATCGACGGCCAGTTCACCCCGGGCAGCTACAATCCGCTGCGCTACACCTTCCTCGTCTGGGTGATGGTGATCGTCGGCGGCTCCGGCAATAATTGGGGGGCTGTGCTCGGCGGCTTCCTGATCTGGTACGTCTGGATCATGGCCGAACCCGCCGGCACGCTGATCATGGCGACGCTCACCGCCGGCATGGAGGCGGGCGGCTGGTGGCGCGACCACCTGCTCGCCGCGGCCCCGCACCTGCGGCTGTTCCTGATGGGCCTGATCCTGCTCCTGGTGCTGCGCTTCTCGCCGCGCGGCCTGATCCCCGAGGCACGCGGGCGCTAGGGCCTCACGATTCCGTCAAGGCGCGCGCGCCTCGGAACGCAGCCGGCGCCGGCACGTTCAGTTGGCACGACCGGCCAAGAGGCCGGCTCAACGACCAACAGAAGGAAACGCGCATGACCCGCGAGATTCTCAAACGCTCGACCGCCGCCGTCTTCGCCCTCGGCCTGCTCGCCGCGCCCGCTCTGGCACAGGGCATGATGGACTGGGACAGCAACGCCGACGGCATGTTCTCGCAGGACGAGTTCAACACCGGCTTTACCGAAAATGGCGCGTTCACTTCCTGGGACCCCGACGCCGACGGCACGCTCGACGAGAACGAGTTCAGCTCCGGGTTCGGCGACAACGACGTCGGCGCGTTCGGCGACTGGGACAGCAGCGGCGACGGCCTCATCGACCAGGACGAGTGGAACGCCGGCAACTTCGGCCGCTACGACGCCGACGGCAGCGGCATGATCGAGGAGCCCGAGTTCGGCCAGCCGAACGACGACATGGGCGACGGCGGTCTGTTCGACATCTGATCGACGCGAAGCGGCGGCGGGCAGCGTCTCAAGCCTCCGCCGACCACCCCAACCCGGACATTCGAGAGGCCGCCGCGACCGTTGCGGCGGCCTTCTTGTATGATCGTCCTTGACCGAATGCGCGCGTCCCCTCCGCATCCCCGCTCGATTTGTCCCGCGACAAATCGAGCCGCGCCTGCCTGCCGTCGTGCCGGAGGCACCCCTTCGGCGTGACGGCAGGCGCGTTACCGCGCCAGCCAGGCAGGCGCGGCTCGATTGAAAGAGCCAGTCCCGGCTTCACCCCC
>JBBQRM010000262.1:0-4746 GCA_038214855.1 Rhodobacterales bacterium
AAAAGCGCCTTACACCCGTCGGATGAACCACGTTCCGCTCAGGGATCTCGAGGGCGACGTCGCGGCGGGCGAATTGATCGCCTGCCCGACCTGCGACCTGCTGCACGGGGCCGTGACGGTGCCGCGCGGCGGGCGGCTGCGGTGCCGGCGCTGCGGCACCGTGCTGATGACCGGACGCGCCGGCGCCGTCGACCGGACCCTCGCGGCGGCGGCGGCCAGCGTGATCCTGATCCTCGCGGCGGTGTTCTTCCCGTTCCTCGACCTGTCGGTCGCTGGCCTGCACCGCAGCGCCTCGGTGATGGACGCGGCCCTTGCCTTCACCGGACCTCTGATGGTCCCGCTCGCCATCGCGGTCGCGCTCCTGATCGTGGTGATCCCGCTCCTGCGCGCGGCAGCACTCGGCTACACGCTCCTGCCGCTCAGGCTGGGCCGCGCCCCCGCGCCGGGGGCCGCACGCGCCTTCCGGCTCGCGACCGCGCTCAAGCCCTGGGCGATGGCCGAGATCTTCATCATCGGCGTCGTCGTGGCGCTGGTGAAGGTGGGGGATCTGGCGAGCATCACCCTCGGCCCCGCGTTCTGGGCGCTGGCGGGGATGGTGCTCCTGGTGGTCTACGAGGGCGCGAGCCTGTGCGAGAGGACGATATGGCAGACGCTGGACCACGCGCGCCAGCGCTGACCGCGCGCGCCGCGGGGCTCGCGGGCTGCACGAGCTGCGGCAAGGTCTCGCTCGCCGGCACGCGGGATTGCCCGCGCTGCGGCAGCCGGCTGCACGCGCGCCGGCCCCACAGCCTCCAGCGCGTCTGGGCCTGGCTCGTCGTCGGGCTAATGTGCTACATTCCGGCCAACCTGCTGCCGATGCTGATCACCTCACAGCTCGGCCAGCGCTCGGCCTCGACCATCGTCGGCGGGGTGATCGAGCTCGTCGACCACCACGCCTACGGGGTCGCCGCGATCGTCGCGATCGCCAGCATCGTCATCCCGATCACCAAGTTCATCCTGATCGCCTATCTCGCGCTCTCGATCCAGTTCCGCGTCAGCCTCTCGATCCACGCGCGAATGCACCTCTACGAGATCGTCGAATACATCGGCCGCTGGTCGATGATCGACGTCTTCGTCGTGGCGATCCTGACGGCGCTGGTCCAGCTCGGCCTGATCGCCTCGGTCAACCCCGGCCCCGCGGCGGTGTTCTTCGCGCTCTCGGTCGCCTTCACCATGCTCTCGGCCCAAGCGATGGACCCGCGGCTGATCTGGGACGCGGCCGAACGGGAGCTGCCCGCGTGACCCCCGCCGATCCGCCGCCGCCGGTGAGCGAGCCCGCCCCCCGGCGCGGCGGGCGCATCTCGCTCGTGTGGCTGGTGCCGCTCCTTGCCCTTCTCGTTTCCCTGGCGGTGGCCTGGCGGGCCTATTCCGACCGCGGGCCGCTGATCCACATCATCTTCGAGGACGCGAACGGCATCGTCGCCGGCGAGACGACGCTGCGCTTTCGCAACGTCACCGTCGGCATGGTCGAGAGCGTGGCTTTCGGCCCCGACCTCGAGAGCGTCGATGCGAGCGTGCGCCTGAGCAAGGATCTCGCGGACTACGTGGACGAGGAGGCGCAGTTCTGGGTGGTACGTCCGCGGGTGACCGCCCAGGGGGTGAGCGGCATCGAGACGGTGCTCTCGGGCGTCTACATCGAGGGCTACTGGGACGGCACGCCCGGCGAGCGCGAGACGAGCTTTGTCGCCCTCGACCAGCCGCCGCTGACCCCGAGCGACCAGCCGGGGCTGCGGGTGCAGCTGCACGCGCCCGACGCGGGCTCGGTCAGCGTCGGCGCGCCGGTGCTCTTCAAGAGCATCCAGGTCGGCAAGATCGAGACGGTGGAGCTCTCGGACGCCGGCGACGTGATCATGGACATCTTCGTCGATGCCCCGCACCACCTGCGGCTGACCGAGGCGACGCGCTTCTGGAACGCCTCGGGCTTCAGCATCGAGCTCAGCGCCGCCGGGGCCGCGCTCAACGTCGACAGCCTCGCCTCGCTGCTGCAGGGCGGGATCGCCTTCGACACCGTGGGCTCCGACCTCGCGCCCGTCGAGGAGGGGCATCTCTACGAGCTCTACGCCTCCCAGACGGTTGCGCGCCAGAACGCCTTCGAGGACGCCCCGGGGCTGCGGCTGCTCCTCGACACCTATTTCGACGGATCGGTGCGCGGGCTCGAGCCGGGCGCGCCGGTCGAATTCCGCGGCATCCGCGTCGGCGAGGTGACGGCGCTCCAGGCGGCGATCGTCGAGGATGCGGCCGGGCCGCGGATCGTCCTTCGCGCCACGCTCTCCGTGCTGCCGGCGCGCTTCGGGATCGTGGCCGCCGAGGACGCCGATCCCGCGGCGACCGCCGAGGCGGCGCTCGACCTCATCGCGGCGCAGGTGGCCGAAGGGCTGCGGGCGCAGCTGGCCTCCTCGGGGCTGCTCACACAGACGCTCTACGTCGACCTCGTCGATCTGCCCGATCCCGCGCCCGCGGACCTCGCGCGCGACGCCGAGCCCTATCCGGTGCTGCCGAGCGCGCCCTCGGAAGTCTCAGGCATCGCCGCCTCCGCCGAAAGCGTGCTCCAGCGCGTCCAGAACCTGCCGGTCGAGGAACTGCTCGAGACTGCCACGACGCTGCTCGCCAGCGTCAACCGGCTGGTCAGCGACGAGGCGGTGCGCACGGCGCCCGAGAACCTCGGCCTGCTGCTCGCGGACCTGCGCACCCTGGTCAACGACAGCGGGCTGATGGAGGCGCCCGAAGACCTCCGCGCGCTGATCGCCTCGGCCCAGGCGCTGGTCGCGGAGGCCGAGGAACAACAGCTGGTGGCCACGCTCGCGCAGACGCTCGAGGCCGCGCGCACGGCGCTCGCCGACGTCGGCACCGCGGTCGCGGGCGTGCCGCAGCTGATCGCCACGCTCGACGCGCTCGCGACCCGGGCCGCCGAGCTGCCGCTCGACGAGCTGGTGGCCACGGCGACGCAGGCGATAGCCGACATCGACGCTCTGGTCTCGTCCGAGGCGCTCGCGGGCCTCCCGGCCGAGCTGGAGACCACCATCGCCGAGGCCCGCGGCCTTCTGGAGGCGCTGCGCGAGGGCGGCGCCGTCGAGAACGCCACCGCGACGCTCGCCTCGCTGCGCCAGGTCGCCGACGAGCTCGCCGAAGCCGAGTTCGCATCGCAGATCGCGACGGCGATCGAAGAGGCGCGGCTCGCCCTCGCCAACGTCAGCGCCGCCTCCGAGAACCTGCCGCGGCTCATCGACAGCCTCTCGGCGCTGTCCGACCAGGCCGCCGCACTGCCGCTCGACGAGCTGGTCACCTCGGCGAGCGCGCTCGTGGCGCAAGCGCAGGCACTGGTCGCGGACGAGGCGGTTGCCGCCGTGCCCGCGCGGGTGAATGCCGCGCTTGCCGAGCTCAACGCGCTTCTCACCCGGATCCGCGAGGGCGGGGCGGTCGAGAACGCCAGCGCAGCACTCGCCTCGATCCGCACCCTCGCCGACGAGGCCGCCGCCGCGGGGCTGGTCGCCAGCCTCCCGACCGTGCTCCAGGAGGTGCGGCTGGTCGCGGGCAACGTCAGTGCGGCCTCCACCGACCTGCCGCAGCTGATCGACACGCTCACCCGCCTCTCGGACAAGGCCGCCGCACTGCCGCTCGACGCGCTGACCGTCTCAGCGACCGAGGCGCTCGACGCCATCGACGACTTTCTCGCCACCGACAGCGCACAATCGGTGCCCGATGCGCTTGGCGCGGCGCTGGAAGAGGCGCGCGGCATCCTCGCCGACCTGCGCGCCGGCGGCGCGGTCGAGAGCCTCAACGCCACCCTCGCCTCCGCCGAGCAGGCGGCGGCGGCGTTCTCGACCGCCACCGCCGACCTGCCGGCGCTGATCGCCGAGCTCAGGAGCGCGGCGGAGCGCGCCAGCGGCGCGATCGACACGATCGGTCCGGGCTCCGAGATCAACCGCGACACGCAGCTCCTGCTGCGCGACCTGCGCGAGGCGGCCCGCGCGGTCGACGATCTGGTCACGGCGTTGGAACGGCGTCCCAATTCGGTGCTCTTCGGGAGATGACGATGCGAAGCCTCAAGCCCTGCCTCCTCCTGCTCGCGTCGCTGACTGCGGGCTGCGGCGCCGATCCGGTCTACTACCTGCTGCCGCCGCCGCGCGACGCCGCGCAGGTCCAGGCCGAGGCCGCCTCGATCCTGGTCGCGGAGATCGGCCTGCCGAGATACGCCGAGGCCGAGGAGATCGCGGTGCTGCGCGAGAGCGGCGAGGTCGAGGTAAACAAAGACGCGCTCTGGGCCGACTCGCCGCGCCGCGCGCTCACGCGGCACATAATCGCGGCGCTCCAGGCCCGGCTCGACGCCGAGATCGGCGGCGAGCCTTGGCCGGAGCTCGACCGCCCCGACCTGCGCCTCGAGGTGGTCGTGGACCGGATGATCGGCGGCACGGACGGGATGCTGCGCCTCACCGGCGCCTATACCGTCACAGCACTCGACAGCGGCGGGATCGTCGGCTCCGACCGCTTCGCCGTGACCGTGCCGATCCCCGGCGACACCTACCCCGCGCTGCTCGCCGCGCACGGGCGCGCGTTCGACGAGCTCGCCGACCTGCTCGCCCCCCGCCTCGCCCGCCTCGGCGCGAGCGCCGGCTCCTGAGCCTCAGCGCGGCCGGGGTGCGAGGGACTCATGAACACTTCGTAACAACGCCGATTTTTCTTCAATGTTCTCATACGGGCTCCGGGTGA
>JBBQRM010000263.1:0-4721 GCA_038214855.1 Rhodobacterales bacterium
TGCATGCCGAGCTCGCGGCGCAGGCGCGGCTCGTTCATGTGGTCGGCACCACCGGGCTCGAGCGGCCGCATCTCGAGCGGCTGGCGGCGGCGGCGCGGCACGCGGTGATCGTGCGCGCCGGCAACATGAGCGTCGGCGTGAACCTGCTCAGCGTTCTTGTCCGGCAGGTGGCCGCGGCCCTCGGTCCGGATTACGACATCGAGATCCTCGAGATGCACCACGCGGCCAAGGTCGATGCCCCCTCCGGCACGGCGCTGATGCTCGGCGAGGCCGCCGCGGCCGGTCGCGGCATGGCACTCGCGGATGCGAGCCAGCGCGGCCGCGACGGCGAGACCGGACCGCGGCCCGAGGGCGCGATCGGCTTCGCGAGCCTGCGCGGCGGCGACGTGATCGGCGAGCACGAGGTGATCTTCGCGGGGCAAGGCGAGCGGGTGGTGCTGCGCCATGTCGCGACCGACCGGATGCTGTTTGCCCGCGGCGCCCTGCGCGCGGCGATCTGGGGACAGGACAGGCCGCCGGGGCAGTATACGATGATCGACGTGCTCGGCCTGCGCGACCCGGAGGCGGAGATCCCGGACCGCTGAGCCGTCGGGATACGCCGGAGCTGCTCAAGGCTGAGCAAATTCGCAAGCCGCTGATTATACGGTACTTTTTGTGCCTCGTTAACCAGCTGGAAAGGATTTTGGACCCGGCGCGGCGAGAAGATCTGGGCCGGAGACGCGGGCGGGAGAGCGGTGTTCCGGCTTGATTATCGCGCCGATCGAGGATAGACGGGCTGGCGGTAGAGTTACATCTATTGAATTTGCTGCTCGTCGTCTCGCCGGTCAGACTTTCGATCCGGGTTTGACTGTACCGAAAGCCGCCGCATGTCGCGCGCGGTGTTCACGGAGACGACACATGGCTAACGGCACCGTCAAATGGTTCAACCCCACCAAGGGGTTCGGCTTCATCCAGCCCGACAACGGCGGCAAGGACATATTCCTGCACATCTCCGCGCTCGAGCGCGCCGGCCTGCGCGAGATCGCGGACGGCCAGAAGGTGACCTACGAGCTCGAATCCGGCCGCGACGGCCGCACCTCGGCTTCCTCGATCCAGCTGGTGAACTGAACCTTATCTCGGGTCAGCGCGATGCCCGAACCCCGGCGGCCGCTTCGGCCGCCGGCTTTCGTTTCGCCGGCGCGCGGCCCATGGTCAAATACGCCCCGACCGGCTAGACAGGGCTCCTGCCGCGCAGATCGTTTCCGATCGAACGCCCGCGGCCGGAACCGAGAATGACCGCCCAGACCTCCGACCCCAGCTCGCGGTCCTCAGCACCCGTCTGGCTCGACCGCCGGACGCCGCCGCACATCCTGACGCTGGTGCTCGTGACCGGGGTCGCGGCGCTCAACATGAACATGATCCTGCCGTCGCTGCCGAGCCTCGCGCGCCACTACGGCGCCGACTATACCGTCGTGGCGCTCTCCATCTCGGCCTATCTGGCGCTGACGGCGGTCCTCCAGCTGATCATCGGGCCGCTGTCGGACCGCTACGGGCGCCGGCCGATCATCCTCGGTTCGTTCGCGATCTTTCTCGCGGCCACCCTCGGCTGCATGGTCGCGCCCGATATCGAGACCTTCCTCGCCTTCCGGCTGCTCCAGGCCGCCGTCGCTTCGGGCCTCGCGCTCAGCCGGGCGATCGTGCGCGACACCGTGCCGGCGGACGAGGCCGCGAGCCAGATCGGCTATGTCACGATGGGCATGTCGCTGATGCCGATGATCGGCCCGATGCTGGGCGGCGTCCTCGATGAGACGCTCGGCTGGCAGTCGGTCTTCGGCTTCATGTTCATCGCCGGGGCCGCGACGCTGGCGCTGATCTGGAGCGACCTCGGCGAGACCAACCACGCCCCCTCCGCGAGCTTCGCCGCGCAGTTCCGCGCCTATCCCGAACTCGGCCGCTCGAAGCGCTTCTGGGGCTATGCGATGACCGCGGGCTTTGCCTCCGGCGCGTTCTTCGCCTTTCTCGGCGGCGGGCCCTGGGTGGCGACGCACGTGCTCGGGATGCAGCCGGCGGAGCTCGGCTTCTACTTCGGCTTCATCGCCGTGGGCTACATGTTCGGCAACTTCCTGTCGGGGCGCTATGCGACGAGGGTCGGGCTCAACCCCATGATGATGCTGGGCGCGCTGGTCGCGACCGGCGGCATGGCGCTGGCGCTGACGCTGCTAGCCCTCGGCATCGTGCATCCGCTGAGCTTCTTCGGCACGATCCTGTTCGTCGGCCTCGGCAACGGGCTGCTGCTGCCGAGTGCAAATGCCGGGATCGTCTCGGTGCGCCCGCATCTGGCCGGCAGCGCCTCGGGGCTCGGCGGCGCGCTGATGATCGGCGGCGGTGCCGCACTCTCGGTGCTCGCGGGCGCCCTGCTCGGACCGGGGACCGGGGCCTGGCCGCTCCTGTGGGTGATGTTCGTCTGCTCGTCGCTCTGCATCGCCTCGACGCTCTTCGTGATGCGGATCGCGCGCCTCCGGGTGCTCTGAGGGGCCATGGCCGGCACGACGCAGAACCTGCGCGGCGCGGGCTTCATGGTGCTCTCCATGGCGGGGTTCTCGCTCAACGACGCGCTGATCAAGACGCTCGCGGGCGAGCTGCCGCTGTTCCAGGCGATCTTCCTGCGCGGGACGATGGCGGCGGCCCTGATCGCCGCGCTGGCGCTGGTCCGCGGCGGCCTCGCGATGCGCCCCGGACGGAGCGACGCCCGGCTGATCGCGATGCGCTGCGTCGGCGAGGTCGGCGGAACCCTGTGCTTTCTGACCGCGCTCTTCAACATGCCGCTGGCGAGCGCCACCGCCATCCTGCAGAGCGTGCCGCTGGCGATGACGCTCGGCGCGGCGCTGTTCCTTCGCGAGCCGGTCGGCTGGCGGCGCTACGCCGCCATCGTCGTGGGCTTTATCGGCGTGCTGATCATCGTGCGCCCCGGAACCTCCGCCTTCAACGCCTCCGCGCTCTGGGCGGTGGCCTCGTTGGGCTTCATCGTGCTGCGCGACCTCGCGACCCGGCGGATGTCGGGCGAGGTCACGGCGCTGGGCCTCGTCTTCGTCTCCGGCGTGGCGCTGACGCTGGTCGCGGGGGTGCTGGCGCTCGCGACCGAATGGCGGCCGGTGGAAGCGGGCCAGCTCCTTCGCCTCGGCGGCTCGGCCGGCTTCCTGATGGTCGGCTGGATCGCCGGGGTCCATGCGATGCGCAACGGCGAGATCGGCTTCGTCCAGCCGTTCCGCTACGTGCTGCTGATCTGGGCGATGCTGCTGGGGATCGCGATCTTCGGCGAGTGGCCGGACGCCTGGATGCTGGCGGGAAGTGCGGTGGTGGTCGCGACCGGGCTCTTCACCTTCTACCGCGAGCGCCGGCTGGCGCGCGGATGAGGCGCTCGGCTAGGATGGGCTCGGGACGGGGAGGGAAGCGATGATCCGTGTCGCGTGCATCGGCGAGTGCATGGTCGAGCTGACGCTGCCGCGGGGGGCCTCGGACACCGGGCGCATCGGCTTTGCCGGCGACACGTTCAACGCGGCCGTCTACCTGCACCGCGCCGCCGGCCCCGAGGTCGCCGTCGCCTATGTCACCGCCCTCGGGGACGATGCGCTGTCGGGGCGGATGCTGGACTTCTTCGCCGCCGAGGGGCTGGAGACGGATCTCGTCGAGCGCCGCACGGGCCGCGCCCCCGGCCTCTACGCCATCGACGTCGATGCCGCGGGAGAGCGCAGCTTCACCTACTGGCGCGAGACATCCGCTGCGCGCACGCTCTTCGAGCCCCCCGCCACCGTCACCCCGGAGCGTCTCGCGGATTTCGCGCTGATCTATCTCTCCGGCATCACGCTCGCGGTGCTGAGCGAGGGCGCGCGCCGCCGGCTCGCCGGCTTTCTCGCGGAGTTCCGGGCGCGCGGCGGGCGGGTGGCGTTCGATTCGAACTACCGCCCGCGGCTCTGGCCCGACGCCGCGACCGCGCGGGCGGAGATGGCGGCCTACTGGGCGCTCGCCGACATCGGTCTGCCCTCGCTCGACGACGAGACGGCGCTCTGGGGCGAGCGCGACGCCGAGGCGGTTCTGGCGCGTCTGCGCACAGCCGGCGTCGCGCGGGGCGCGCTCAAGCGCGGCGCCGAGGGGCCGCTTCCCATCGGTCCCTGCGGCACGCTGCCGCCGTTCCCGCCGGCCCCGCGCGTCGTCGATACCACCGCCGCCGGCGACAGCTTCAACGGCGCCTATCTCGCGGCGCTCCTCGCCGGTGCGCCCGAGCCCGAGTGCCTCGCCGCGGGCCATGCGATGGCCGCGCGCGTCATCGCCCATCCCGGTGCCATCATTCCGCAGTAGGTGCGCCGTCGGGGCCGCGCGGAAGGGCGTATTCGAGCCAAAGCGGGGCGGGGTGCGGCGGCGCGCCTCATCCCCGGCCCGCGACGAAGGCGTCGAGGATCACCCGGCCCGTCATCAGGTCCAGATGCGCGCCGCCGCCGTTCTTGAAGAGCGTGATCTCCGCCTCCGAGCGCCGGCCGACGCGACCCGCCACCAGATCAGCGAGTTCCCCCAGCACGTCCTCGCGCGCGATCACCCCGCGCGCGAGCGGGTCCTTCAGCTCGCCGATATGCGCGAGCGTGGTGGCATAGCTGTCCACGAAGATCCGCGAGCGCCTGAGTGCGGCGTCGTCGGCCTCGCGCATCTCGGGCGTGAAGGCGCCGATCAGGTCGAGGTGCTGGCCGGGC
>JBBQRM010000264.1:0-4721 GCA_038214855.1 Rhodobacterales bacterium
AGGTCGCCGCGATCGTGCGGCTGGCGGACATGCTGGCGGCCGGCGAGTTCGATGCGGCCTCCGAGGTGCTGGAGACCTCCGGCCTCGCCTCGGTGAACGCGCTGCTCGCGGGGCTCGTCCGCGGCTGGATCGAGGTCGGGCGCGAGGATTTCCCCGCGGCGCAGACCCGCTTCGACGCGATGACCGAGAACGCGGCGCTGGCGGCCTACGGCCGCTACCACAAGGCCCTGGCCCTGGCGCTCGCAGGCGATTTCGTCGCGGCCGAGGCGTTGCTTGCCGGCGACGAGGACGGGCCGCTGCACCTGTCGCGCGCCGCACTGGTGGCACACGCGCAGATCCTCGCGCAGATCGACCGCGTGCCCGAGGCTGTCGCGATCCTCGACGACGCGCTGTCGAGCGGCCTGCCGGATGCGACGCTCGCGGCCCTGCGGGACCGGCTCGCGGCGGGCGAGGCGGTGTCCTACGATCAGGTGCGCGGCGCCGCCGACGGCGCGGCAGATGCCTTTTTGATCATCGCCGAGGCGCTCGCCGGGCAGGGCAGCGACCGGCTGGCGCTGATCCACGGACAGCTGGCGCTGCATCTGCGCCCCGATCTGACCGAGGCGCGGCTGCTGGTGGCCGAGCTCCTGGAGAGCGAGGCGCAATACGATCTCGCGACGGTCGCACTCGACGCGGTGCCCGAGGGTTCGCCCTGGTACGTCACCGCCGGCATAAGGCGCGCGGGCACGCAGGCCGCCGCCGGCGACCCCGATGCCGGGATCGCCACGTTGAGCGCGCTCGCGGCGAGCCACCCCGACCAGATCGAGGTCCAATCCGCCCTCGGCGATGCCTTGCGGGCCGAGGAACGCTTCGACGAGGCGGTCACGGCCTATGACGCGGCCATCGCGCTGATCGACACGCCGCTCCAGGTCCATTGGGTGCTCTACTACACCAGCGGGATCGCCAACGAGCGGGCCGGCAACTGGGACGCGGCGGAAGCGGACTTCCGCCAGGCGCTCGAACTCCAGCCGGACCAGCCGCTGGTGCTGAACTACCTCGGCTACTCTCTGGTGGAGGAGGGCCGCGACCTCGACGAGGCGCTGGGCATGATCGAGCGCGCCGTCGCCGGCCAGCCGGACGACGGCTACATCACCGACAGCCTCGGCTGGGTGCTCTACCGGCTCGACCGCTTCGACGAGGCGCTGCCGCACATGCTGCGCGCCGCCGAGCTCGCCCCCGTCGATCCGGTGGTCAACGACCATCTGGGCGACGTGCTTTGGAGGGTCGGGCGCGAGCGCGAGGCGATATTCCAGTGGCGCCGGGCGCTCTCCTTCGGCCCCGAGGACGAGGCGGAGGTCGAGCGCATCCGCCGCAAGCTCGAGATCGGCCTCGACGCGGTGCTGGCCGAGGAAGCCGAGACGCCGGAGCCGACCGACGGCTGAACGCGTGCCGCCGCTCGCGGAGGCCGCCCGCGCGAAGATCAATCTCGCGCTGCATGTGGTGGGGCGGCGGGCGGACGGGCGGCATCTGCTCGACGGGCTCGTGGCCTTCGCCGGGGCCTGCGACCTTCTCGAGGCGGAGGCGGCGGACGGCCTTACACTCGAACTCGCCGGTCCCTTCGCCCCCGACCTCGCCCCCCACCTCGCATCGGATCCCGACAACCTCGTCCTGCAGGCGGCGCGGCTGATCCGGCCGCAGGCGCGGGGGGCAAAGCTTCGGCTCCACAAGGCGCTGCCGGTCGCGAGCGGGATCGGCGGCGGCTCGGCGGATGCCGCCGCGGCCCTGCGGCTGCTCGCGCGGCTGTGGGACGTGGGCCTGCCGGGGTTCGAGGCGGTGCTGGGCCTGGGCGCGGACGTGCCGGTGTGCCTCGCGGGTCGGTCCTGCCGGATGCGGGGGATCGGCGAGCGGCTGGAGCCGGTGGCGCTGCCGGGCCTCCCGGCGGTGCTGGCGAATCCGGGGGTGCCGGTGGCCACGGGCGCGGTCTTCGCGGCGCTGGAGCGGCGGGAGAACCCGGCCATGCCGGGCCTGCCGGCTTTCCCGGACGCGGCGGCGCTGATCGGCTTTCTCGCGGCGCAGCGCAACGACCTCGAAGCCCCGGCGCGGGCGCTCGCGCCGCAGGTCGGCGAGGCGCTCGCCGCCCTCGCGGCGCAGCCGGAATGCCTTCTGGCCCGAATGTCCGGCTCGGGCGCCACCTGCTTCGGCCTGTTCCGCTCGGCGGCGGCGGCGGACCACGCGGCGGCGGACCTCACCCGCGCCCGCCCCCGCTGGTGGGTGGTGCCGACGCAGCTCGGCGGCTGACCGCCGCCCCCGTGGCGCCGGTTCGAGCGCTTCCACGACCTTCGACGGTGCGCGGCAAATGTCCGGCCTCCGCGGTTCGCGCCAAAAGCGTGCCGAAGCCTCGGAGGTTTTGCCCGCAGCTTCCGTCCCCGCTAACCTCCTGAAGCCTGAGGTGTCAGGTTGCTTGCCAGAAGACGAAAGAACGCGGATAGCATCGGCGCTGAAATCATGGATGATGAACATGACCGGCGAAAGCGACATACTTGCGGCTCTGGAGGGTCTGGTCGCCGGCTTCAACGCTCACGATGTTGATGCGATCATGGCTTTCTTTGCCGAGGACTGCAGTCTGGACCTTCCACGCGGCCCCGACCCGCATGGCAGCCGCTATGTGGGCCGCGACGAGGTACGGCGCGGGATAATGACGCGGTTCGAGACCACGCCGGACGTTCACTACAGCGAGATCGAAAACTTCGCCAGCGAGAGCATGGGCATGTCGAAGTGGTTACTGACCGGCACGACGCGCGATGGCGACAAGCTCTCCGTCCGAGGGTGCGACTTCTACACCTTCCGAGACGGCAAGGTTACCCGCAAGGATTCCTACTGGAAGATCGTCGTCTGAAAAGCCGCCGCATCTCGACGTCATCCGTTCCGCCTCACCGCAGGTGTGATGCGGGACCCGCCGTGGTCGTGTACGCCGGCACGGAACCGGCCACCTACGAATTACGGCACCCGGCCGCGCAGAGGGATCGTCTCCAGCATACGTGGAGCTGCAAGCTAGTCCGAGCGGGAGGACTTCGTCGCTTGTCCCCCGAAGTTCCCGAATATGGGACCGGCTCTGCGCGTTCCGCCCGAGGATGAGGACGCTCGGGTCGGAAATCCTTTCCCTGTGGTTAACGGGAGTCGTAACCAGCTGAACTTGAACGTTTATTAGACCTGCTCAAGCTTGAGCAGCCCTGAGAAGGCCCGGCCGGGTCAGGCGAGGCGGGCCACCACGAAATCGGCGAGCTCGCTCAGCGTCCGGCGCAGGGGCACGTCGGGCAGCGGCGCGAGGGCGGCGCGGGCGCGGGCGGCCGCGTCGAGCGCGCTCGTCCGCGTGCTCGCGAGCGTGCCGTGGAGCGTCATCAGCGCGAGCGCGCGTTCCAGATCGCCCTCGCGCTGCCTGCCCTCCTCGATGGTGCGGGCCCAGAAGGCGCGCTCCTCGGCGTCGCCCGCGGCGACGGCGCGGATCACCGGCAGCGACATCTTGCGCTCGCGGAAGTCGTCGCCGGTGTTCTTGCCGAGTTCGGCGCTCAGGCCGCCGTAGTCGAGCAGGTCGTCGGCGATCTGGAAGCTGACGCCGAGCGCGTCGCCGTAGTCGGCGAGCGCGCGCACCCGAGCCTCGGAGGCGCGCGCGATCACGCCGCCCACCTCGGTCGCGGCGGCGAAGAGCGCCGCGGTCTTGCCGCGCACCACCTGCATGTAGACCGCCTCGGTGGTCGCGAGGTGGCCTGCGGCGGTCAGCTGCAGCACCTCGCCCTCAGCGATGACGGCGGCTGCGTTCGACAGGATGTCGAGCACCCGCATCGAGCCGGTCTCGACCATCAGCTGGAAGGCCCGCGCGAACAGGTAGTCGCCGACGAGCACGCTGGTCTTGTTGTCCCACAGCAGATTCGCGGTCGGCCGGCCACGCCTGCGGGTGCTCTCGTCGACGACGTCGTCGTGGAGGAGCGTCGCCGTGTGGATGAACTCGACGGTCGCGGCGAGCCGCAGGTGGTGCGCGCCCTCGTAGCCGCAGAGCCGGGCGGCGGCGAGCGTTAGCAGCGGCCGCAGCCGCTTGCCGCCGGCGCCGACCAGATGCGCCGTCACCTCGGGGATGCGCGGCGCGTGCGGGCTCGCCATGCGCTCGGCGATCAGAACGTTGACGCCGCCCATGTCCTCCGCCAGCCGCGCCTGCAGGTCCTCGATCGGCGTGACGAGGCGGGCGGGCGTATTCATGCGGAAGGCATCCTGGCTATTGGCTCTCGACGCGCGGCGGGGCGGGACATATCCTGTGCGGCGATGAGGGAAATCCTGCGGACCACCGATCCCGTGACCATCGCCTTCGCCACCGCGCTCCTGCGCGCCGAGGATATAGACTGCTTCGTGCTCGACGTCCACATGAGCGTGCTGGAGGGGGGCATCGGCGTGTTCCCGCGGCGGATGATGGTGGCCGACCGCGACGCCTTCCGCGCCCGCGCGATCCTCGGCGACAACGCCATCGACGGCCTTACCCTGGCATGAGCTTCGCGCCGGAGGCGCTCACCCGCGACCGGTTCCTCGACGGGCGGCTCGCGCTGCTGCAGCCGCGGCAGGGATATCGCGCCGCGATCGACCCGGTGCTGCTCGCGGCCTTCGTGCCGGCGCGGCCGGGCGAGCGGGTGCTCGACCTCGGCTGCGGTGCGGGGACCGCGACCCTGTGCCTGGCTGCGCGCGTGCCGGGGCTGGAG
>JBBQRM010000265.1:0-4721 GCA_038214855.1 Rhodobacterales bacterium
CGCGGCGCGGGAGCGGCGGCTGGAGGAGATTTCCGGCGAGACGGGTGGGTGGCGCGCGCGGGCTGCGACCGCCGCGGCCAGGCTTGCGGGTCTTGACGCCCGCGCCGGCGAGACTGCCACGGCGCTGGTGGCGGCACGGGAGCGGCCGGAGGCGCTCGGGTCGCGCCGGCGCGAGCTGACGGCGGCGGCGACCGAGGCCGACGCGCGGCGCGAAGCCGCCGCCGAGGCACTCGCGGCCGCGGAGGCGGCGCTGCGGGGTGCGGAAGCTCAAGCACGCGCGGCGGAGCGGGCGGCGGGAGAGGCGCGTGAGGGCCAGGCCCGGGCCGAGGCGCTGGCGGACGCGGCGGCGGAACGGGCGGAAGCGGCGGAGGCGCGGCTCCGCGGCGAGGCCGAGGCAGCACCAGAGGCGCTCCTCGCGCATTACGACGTGACGCCCGCCGATCTGCCGCCGGCGCAGGCGCTGGAGGCCGAGGCCGCTGGGCTTCGCCACCAGCGCGAAGGACTTGGCGCGGTCAATCTGCGCGCCGAGGAGGACGCGCGTGCCGTCGCCGAGGAGGCCGAGACGCTGGCGCAAGAACGGGCGGAGATCGAGGCAGCCATCGCCAAGCTGCGTCAGGGGATCGGCGCGCTCAACCGCGAGGGGCGTGGGCGGCTCCTCTCGGCCTTCCAGACGGTGAACGGTAATTTCGGCGCGCTGTTCGAGCATCTCTTCGGCGGCGGCGAGGCGCGGCTCGAGCTGGTCGAGAGCGACGACCCGCTCGAGGCCGGTCTCGAGATCATGTGCCAGCCGCCGGGCAAGAAGCTCTCCACCCTCTCGCTGCTCTCGGGCGGCGAGCAGTCGCTGACCGCGCTCAGCCTGATCTTCGCGGTGTTTCTCGCCAATCCCTCGCCGATCTGCGTGCTCGACGAGGTCGACGCCCCGCTCGACGACGCCAATGTAGCCCGCTTCTGCGACCTGCTCGACGAGATGACCCAGCGCACCCGCACGCGCTTCCTGATCATCACCCATCACGCTGTCACCATGGCGCGGATGGACCGGCTCTTCGGGGTGACGATGGTCGAACCCGGGGTGAGCCAGCTCGTCTCAGTCGATCTCGCCGGGGCCGAGCGGATGGTCGAGCCCGTCGCCTGACCCGAGCGCGGCCTCGACCAGCCGCTCCAGCGCATCGTAGTCGGCCGCATCGAACGACCCGAAGCCCTGCATCCACACCACCGCGGTCTCGAGCGCATCGGGCTCCAGTCGGCAGGTTGTCACCCGACCCGCGCGGCTCCGGCTGACCAGGCCGACCCGCGCGAGGATCGCCACGTGCTTGGAGACCGCCGCCAGCGACATCGCATGCGGCACCGCGAGCGCCCCCACCGAGCGCGGCGCTTCGAGCAGCGTGCGCAGGATCGCCCGCCGCGTCGGATCCGCGAGCGCGGCGAAGACGGCATCGAGGCGCGCGTCCACGCATGAGGTCTGAGGCTGCGTCATCGCAGCCAGCATAGACGCGCGCTCAGCACGATCAACCATTCGGTTGAGGATCGTTGAGCCTGAACCACGCCGCCAGCGGTCGTCGGAAATCTTGCTACGGTTGCGTCCCACGCCTAATAAGGTCTACCGGATCAAAGACTTGAGCCGCACCGGCGGCGCATGGCTTTCGCTTGACAGGCTCGGAGCCATTGCTTAGGAGGCGTGCAGGCCGGCGGGCGGCGGAGGGTCCCGCGATGGACAACAAGGACTTCGCCGATCGGCTGAAGCGTCTGGAGGACAGGCTGGGTGCGGCGACGGCGGCACGGGTCGAGAGAGTGTCTCCCGGGCGTAGCAAGTACACCCAGAGCTCGCTCGCCTGGCGGATGGTGATCGAGCTGGTCGTGGGGATGGCGCTGGGGCTCGGCATCGGGCTCGGGCTCGACGCTCTCGTCGGGACGCGGCCGTTGTTCCTGGTCGTCTTCGCGCTGCTGGGCTTCGCGGCCGGGGTGCGCACGATGATGCGGACGGCCTCCGAGGTGCGCCAGGGGCGGGCCGAGGGGGCGCTGGCGCGAACGTCGCCGAACGATGAGGCGGCACGGGGACGGAACGGAGACTGAGGGAGTAGCATGGCGGTCGATGGCGAGATCGAAGGCGGTGGGATCAATATCCATCCGATGGACCAGTTCATGCTCGAGCCGCTGTTCGGCGAGGGCCCGGTGCACTGGTACACGTTGACCAACGCGACGCTGTGGATGGCGCTGACGGTAATCGCGGCGAGCCTCCTGATGGTGGTGGGCGCGCGGGGGCGGGCGCTGATCCCCTCGCGCGCGCAATCGGCGGCCGAGATGACCTACGGATTTACCCGCAAGATGGTCGCCGATGTCGCCGGTCGCGAGGGGTTGAAGTATTTTCCCTATATCCTGACGCTGTTCCTATTCATCCTGTTTGCCAACCTGCTGGCGTTGATCCCGGCGAGCTTCGCGCCAACCTCGCACATCGCGGTCACCGGGATCCTGGCGCTGGCGGTGTTCGTCAGCGTGACGGCGATCGGCTTCGCCAAGCACGGGCTAGGCTTCCTGAAGCTCTTCTGGGTGTCGAGCGCGCCGACGGTGGCGCTCAGGATCGTGCTCGCGGTGATCGAGCTCATCTCGTATTTCGTCCGCCCGCTCAGCCATTCGGTCCGGCTCGCGGGCAACATGATGGCCGGCCACGCCGTCTTCAAGGTCTTCGCGGGCTTCGCCGGGGCGCTCGGTGTGGGGGCGATCCTGCCGATCCTCGGCATCGTCGCGATCTACGGGCTCGAGGTGATGGTCGCGGTTATTCAAGCCTATGTCTTCGCGATCCTGACCTGCGTTTATCTCAACGACGCGCTGCATCCCGGGCACTGACCGGGGCGGCGCCACTCTCTCGCCATTCCAATCCCAAAGGAGATCGATCATGGAAGGCAATCTGGCTGAAATGGGTGCGTTCATCGGCGCGGGCCTCGCCTGCATCGGCATGGGCGGCGCCGGCATCGGTGTGGGCCATGTCGCCGGCAACTTCCTGTCCGGCGCGCTGCGCAACCCAGCCGCTGCGGGCGAGCAGACGGCGACGCTGTTCATCGGCATCGCCTTCGCGGAGGCGCTGGGCATCTTCAGCTTCCTCGTGGCGCTGCTCCTGATGTTCGCCGTCTGAGGCGCGACCTCCCGTTCTCCGAACGGCCCGTCGCGGCCGTTCGTCCCCCTGCCGGAGTGAGCCATGGCGGTCGAAGTCGTCGAAGAAGTCCCAACCGCGGTCGGGATGCCGCAGCTCGACCCGTCGATCTATCCCAACCTTATCTTCTGGCTGGTGCTGTCGATGGGGGCTCTCTACCTCATCCTCACCCGCGTCGCGGTGCCGCGGATCGGCACGGTGCTGCTCGAGCGCAACGAGGCGATCTCGAACGATCTCGAGCAGGCCGCGGCGTTGAAGCGTCGCGCCGAGGAGGCGGAGACCTCCTACAACGCCGCTCTGGCGCGGGCCCGCGACGAGTCGCACAAGATCGCTGCCGAGACCAAGGCCCAGATCAATAAGGAGCTCGCCTCCCTGATGGCCAAGGCCGATGCCGAGATCGCCGCCAAGACCGCGGAATCCTCGAAGCGGATTGCCGAAATTCAGGAGAGCGCATTGCGCAGCATCTCCGAGGTCGCGCGCGAGACGGCGCCGGCGATCGTCGCGGCGCTGCTGCCGTCCGCGGCGGACCAGGCGGCGCTCGACGCCGCGATCTCGGCACGGTTGGAGGGCTGAGGCATGGAGTTTCTCAACGACACCGAGATCGTCGTCGGCATCGGCTTCGTCATCTTCGTCGCCGTCCTTATCTACTACCGCGTGCCGGGGATGGTGATGCGCCGGCTCGACGCGCGGGCGGTCCACATCAAGGCCGAGCTCGACGAGGCCCGCGCGCTGCGCGAGGAGGCGCAGAGCCTGCTCGCGAGCTACGAGCGCAAGCAAAAGGAGGTCCAGGCCCAGGCCGAGGACATCGTGACCGCCGCACGCAGCGAGGGCGAGAAGGCCGCAGTCGCCGCCAAGGAGGACATCCGCCGCTCGGTCGCGCGCCGGCTCAAGACCGCCACCGACCAGATCGAGGCCGCGGAGATCGCTGCGGTGCGCCAGATCCGCGACCGCGCCATCTCGGTCGCAGTCGCCGCCGCGGCCGAGGTGATGCGCGAGCGAATCTCGCCCGAGGAAACCGATCGTCTGATCGACGCTTCGATCGAGGAAGTGGGCACCAAGCTGCACTGACGCCGCGTCCAGGAGGCCCTCCGCGCGACGGACGGGGACGCGGGTTGCACGGGTGTCGCAAGGTGCGACATCGATGGCCCCATTAAAACGTTGACGAAAATGGCGCCGAGCCGTCGGGAGAGGTGGCCCCCGGGATGGCCCCGGGGGCCGACACTAGGCCGGGAGGCGCGCTTAACCGGGGAAATCGTAGGGCGAGGGCGCCTGCTGGCGCTGCCTTCGGCCGCCGATCACTGCGCCGGCGCCGGCGCCGAGCAGACCGCCGATCAGCGCACCGCTTCCGTCTCCGGCGAGGCTGCCGAGGGCAGCACCCGTCGCGGCACCGCCGAGCGCGAAGTTCGCCGTCGGGTTCGGCGTGCCGTCGGCATAGGTGCAGCCGCCGAGAACGACCGACGCGGCGATCAGGCCGGCTGTGAGGGGCGAACGCATGGTGGCGACCTCGCGCAGATCTTCTGCCCGCGCCATAGCACGGGGAGGGGTGCCTCGGGAAGAGTCTCGTTTGAATTTCGTG
>JBBQRM010000266.1:0-4708 GCA_038214855.1 Rhodobacterales bacterium
GGATGGCGATCAGGAAGGTGTTGAGGATGCCGACCACGGCGGCGTGGGCATGCGTGCTGTCGTTGGTGTAAGGGATCAGCGTCTGGTTGATGTCGTAGCCGGCGCGGCTCCCGAGAAAGCCAAAGTCGAAGTCCTTGCCGAGCGCCGAGAGGTTCTGGACGGTGTTGTTCACCAGCCAGGCCGCCGCCAGCATGAACGCGATCATCGCCACCGCCTGGATGGTTAGCGAGCGGTAGCGCGTGTCGTAGATGAGCATGCTCGGGCGGAAGGAAGCCCCGGACATGCCGAGATCGGTCATCTCGTCGCTCCCCGATCCGCGGCCGGGCGGGTGCCTGCCGCAGGCGATGCGCGCCCTCGGCAGGCGATCCGGACCATCGGCTGCATGCTACTGCGGACGGCGGCCGGGCGGGGGAAGCCGCGTCCGAAAGCCGCCGCGCCCCCTCCCATTGCGGTGCCGATCAGCGGAACGGCGGCGAATACTGCAGACCGCCATCGGTCCAGAGCGCGTTCAGGCCGCGCTCGAGATCGCTGGTCGTCCCTTCGCCGATGGTGCGCGCGAAGATCTCGCCGTAGTTGCCGGAGGCCTCGATCGCGCGCCTGGCCCATTCGGCATCGAGCCCGAGCATGCTGCCAAGCTCGCCCTCGACGCCGAGCAGACGCCGGATCTCGGGGTTCTCGGAATTCGTCATCTCCTCGATGTTGCCGGAGGTGACGCCGTATTCCTCGGCCGCGACCAGCGCGTTCAGGGTCCAGCGCACCACGTCGGCCCATTCGTCGTCGCCCTGGCGCACCAGCGGACCGAGCGGCTCCTTGGAGATGATCTCGGGCAGGATCACATAATCGTCGGGGTTGGGATAGGTGGCGCGCGAGGCGGCGAGGCCGGACGCATCGGTCGTGTAGGAGTCGCAGGCGCCGGCGAGGAATTGCTGGTCGGCCTCGGCATTGGTCTGAATCGGCACCGGCTGATACGAGATGCCCTTGAACTTGAACCAGTCCGCGAGGTTCAGCTCGGTGGTCGTGCCGGTCTGGATGCAGATCGTGGCACCATCGAGCTCCTCGGCCGAGGTCACGCCGAGCTCCTTGGGCACCATGAAGCCCTGGCCGTCGTAGTAGTTGATGCCGGTGAAGGTGAACTTCAGATCGGCATCGCGCGAGAGCGTCCAGGTGGTGTTGCGCGATAGCAGGTCCACCTCACCCGAGGTGAGCGCGGTGAAGCGCGTCTCGCCGGTGGTCGGCACGAACTCGATCTTCTCGGGGTCGCTCAGCACGGCGGCCGCGACGGCGCGGCAGAAAGCGATGTCGAAGCCGTCCCAGCGGCCGCTCGCATCCGGCGCCGCGAAGCCGGCGAGCCCGGTGTTGACGCCGCAGCGCAGCGTGTCGCGCGCCTTCACCTCGCCGAGCGTCTGCGCCGAGGCTGCGGTTCCGGCCAGGGCCATGGTCAGCGCCGTGCCGACAAGCAGGTAGGATTTCATGGTCGTTCTTCTCCTGTTGGGCCGCATGTCGCCATGCGGCGGCGGGTCCCGCTCGGGCCCGCCATGTTGGTTTTGATCGTTTACACGAATGTCACCATAGCGGCTGGCGATCGGGTTGCAACGGCGTGGAAACATCATCGTGAACGCGAGCGGTCCTCAGGCGTCCGGCCGCAGCAGCGCCAGCATCGTCCCGGCCCGCAGCAAGGCCTCGCGCTGGCGCGCGGTCGCGGCTTCGGCCTCGGCGTCGCTGCCCCATTGCGCCTCCTGCCAGGCCTGGTCGAGCCGCGACAGCTCGTGCGCGCGCGCCGCCTCCATCGCACCCCGCGAAACCGCGAGCCCCAGCACCAGCGACCCCGAGAGCGAGACCAGCTCGTGCAGCGCCGTCAGTGCAAAGGCATCGAGCGCGGCAACCGCAGCGCCCAGCGCCGCGAGGCTCGGCGCCGGCTGCGGCCGCGGCATCAGCCCGTGCACGACCTCGAGCCGTGCGCCGAGCTCGGCGTCGGCCCAGTCGAGCGGCGGGTCCCAGGCCGCGGCCTGACGCGCGACCAAGGCCGCCGGCGCCTTGGCCCGGTAGCACAGCAGGTCCGTCTCGCCATAAGCCGCCAGCGCCTCCACCACCGCCGCATGCGCGGGGGCCACGCGGTCGATCGCGGCGTTGGCCGCGCGGGTGAGCGGCAGCGCCGCCGGCCAGGCCTGGGGCCTGAGCTCGGGCGCCAGCGCGTCCCATTCCGCGGCGAGTGCCGCGGCGAACGCCGCCGTCGGCGCGACGAGCGGCGCCTTGGCCGGCGTCTGCAGCGGCTTGTCGTCGAGATGCACCGCGTACCCGTCCGCCGCCGGCACCACCCGCGCCGCTCGCCAGAAGCGCGCCTGCGCCCGCGTCATCGCGCCACCGCCGCCAGCGCCGCGTCGAGGCTGGCGAAATCGTCGACGATGGCACCCGCCCCCGCGGCGGCGAGCCGGTCGCGCGGATGGTAGCCCCAGCTCACCCCCACCGTCGCCATCCCCGCGGCGCGGCCCATCGCGATGTCGAACTCGGTGTCGCCCACCATCACCGCGGCCCCGGCCGCGCAGCCGGTCTCGGCGAGTGCCGCGTCGAGCATCGCCGGATGCGGCTTGGAAGGATGCGCGTCGGCGGTCTGGGCGGTGGCGAAGAAGCCGCCGAGGTCGTGCGCCGCGAACAGGTGGTCGAGCCCGCGCCGCGCCTTGCCGGTCGCGACCCCCAGCCGCGTGCCCGGCGCCGAATTGAGGCGTGCGAGCGCCGCGCGCGCGCCGGGGTAGAGCGGCGAGCGGTCGCGCCCGGCCGCGCGTTCGGCCACCACGCTCGCGCGGTAGCGTTCGGCGAGGTCGCAGGCCTCGGCTTGCGTGGCTCGAGGCACCAGCACCCGCATCGCCTCGGGCAGCGACAGGCCGACGACGCCGAGGATGCGCGCGCGCTCCGGCACGGGCCGCCCGGCGGAGGCGAAGGCCGCGCGCATCGCGGCGAGGATCGCGTGCTGGCTGTCGACCAGCGTCCCGTCCACGTCGAAGACGATCAGCCGCGTCACGCCAGCGCCTCGAACGGGTCGAGCGCAGCATCGGTCTCGCGCCAGCCGAAGAGCTCCCAGGTCCGCGCCATATGCGCAGGCAGCGGTGCCGTCAGCGTCAGTCGCGCGCCGGTCGCGGGATGGGCGAGCGTCAGGCTGCGGGCGTGCAGGTGCAGCTTGCGGCTGACCCCGCCGCCGAGCTGCGCCCCCCAGCCCTCGCCGGCGTTCTCCTGGGCGTTGGTGCCGTACTTGCCGTCGCCGACCACCGGGTGCCCGATCGCGGCCATGTGGGCGCGCAATTGGTGCGTGCGCCCGGTGATCGGCGCGAGCGCCACCCAGGCGGCGCGCTTGGCCGCGGCCTCGATCACCGCATAGTCGGTGGTGGCGCGTTTCGCGCCCTCGGTCGCGGCGATCTCGCCCGGGGGGATGCAGAGCATCTTCTCGCCTTCGCCGCCGGAACCGTGGCCGGGCGCCTTGACCAGCCCGTAGCGGATGGTGCCCGCGCGCGGCGATGGCGCGCCCGCGACCGCGGCCCAGTAGAGCTTGCGCGCGTCGCGGGCCTGGAAGGCGCGCGCGAGCCCGGCGGCGGCCCGCGCGTTGCGCGCGAGCACCAGCACGCCGGAGGTGTCGCGGTCGAGCCGATGCACCAGCCGCGGCTTGTCGGGCCGCCCGAAGCGCAGCGCCTCCGCGAGCCCGTCCACGTGCCGGGTCTGGCCGGAGCCGCCCTGGACCGCGAGGCCCGGCGGCTTGTCGAGCGCCAGAACCTCGTCGTCGCGGTAGATGACGCAGGCGCGGATCATCTCGGCATCGGCTTGCGAGATCTGCGCCTCCGGCCGGTCGGGCGCAGCTCCCGGCTCCGGCAGCGGCGGCAGGCGCACGACCTGGCCCTCGGCCAGCCGCGTCGCCGGCCGCACCCGGCCGCCGTCGACGCGGATCTCGCCCTTGCGGCACAGCCGCTCGAC
The DNA here is from genome assembly GCA_038214855.1 of Rhodobacterales bacterium. Classification (GTDB taxonomy): domain Bacteria; phylum Pseudomonadota; class Alphaproteobacteria; order Rhodobacterales; family Rhodobacteraceae; genus Amaricoccus. The sequence continues at coordinate 3,958 of JBBQRM010000266.1, forward strand.
CAGCCCCTGGCCGAGATGCGGGTGGAGGCGCCTCAGCCAGCGGTCGAGGCGCTGGTCGGCCTCGTCCGCCCCGACGGTCACCTGCCGCACGCCGCTCACGCTTCACTCCACCAGCCGCGCGCGAGCCACATGCCGAGGACGAGTGCCGCGATCCCGCCGCCGACCGAGGCCGCGACATAGAACGCGGCGGCGGCGGCGCGGCCCCGCTCGATCAGCATCACCGTCTCGAGCGAAAAGGCCGAGAAGGTCGTGAACCCGCCGAGCAGGCCCGGCATCAGGAACGGTGCCGCCCCGCGCAGCGCCTCGCCGCCGCGCGCCAGCACCGCCACGGCCGCGAGCCCCATCAGGAACGACCCCGCGATGTTGACCGCGAGCGTGCCGAGCGGAAACCCCGGCCCCACGAGCCGCAGCATCGCGAGCGCGCTTGCGTAGCGCGCCAGCGCGCCGAGCGCACCCCCGAGGGCGATCTGGAGCAATGGCGGCACACGGGTCTCCGGCGACGAGGATCGGCGCGCCCCAAAGGCCCCCTCGCCCCGCCGATGTCAAGCAGGGCCGGCCCCGCCCTCCGCGTCCCGGACCTGCGCGCGCCGCGCCTCGAGCGCGTCCAGCACCGCGCGAAGGCCCGCCTCCCGCCCGCGGTCGGTGGGGGCGTAGTAGCGCCCCCGCGCCATGCCGGGCGGGAAATACGCCTGCCCCGAGACGCCGTCCTCGGTGTCGTGGTCGTAGACGTAGCCTGCCCCAAAGCCTTCCT
>JBBQRM010000267.1:0-4699 GCA_038214855.1 Rhodobacterales bacterium
CGGCGCCGGAAGGGCCGTCCACGGCGCAATCGCCGACTCCTGCGGTCGAGGCAGCGCCCGAGGATCCCCGACCGGCGCGGCCGCGCCGGGTGCTGGTGGTCGAGGACAATGCGCTGATCGCCGACGATCTGACCGATATGCTGCGGCGCGAGGGCGTGGGGGAGGTCGTGGTGGCCCTGAGCGCCCAGGAGGCTCGCGCGGCGCTCGAGGGGGAGGGGTTCGATCTGGTGCTCCTCGACGTGGCGCTGGGCGACGGCAGCGCCGAGAGCCTGCTGCCGCAGCTCGGCGCGGCCCGGGTTCTGCTCGTGTCCGGCCGCAGCGTGGAGGACATGCCAGCGGCGCTGCGCGGCCTGCCGCTGCTGCCGAAGCCCTTCCTGCCCGCCGATCTGGCGCGCGTGCTTGGCTAGGCCGCGGAGGGGGCTGGGTGTGCAGCTTTAGGTGTCGCACTGTGCGACATGATTTCGCCCCTTGGAAACATTGGAGAAAAGCGCGCGCTTTTACGTTCCGTTAGGGAAATTCTCAACAGCCCGGGGCGCTGACGCGGAAGGCGGCTCAGCCGGGCTCGGGCCAGTCGATGCGGTAGACGATCCGCTCCGCGCCGATCCGGTATTCGGCCCGGCCGCCGATGGCCCGCGTGACCACCTGCTCGAGGATCGCCTGGCCGAAGCCACGCGAAGGCAAGACCTGCCGCGGCTGGGCCAGTTCCTCGGTCCAGGCGAGGCAATGGCCTTCCGGCGTCAGCTCGCTGTCGATGACGATGCTGCCGCTGGCGGCCTTGAGCACGCCGAAACTCGCGGAATTGGCGGCGAGCTCGTGCAGCGCCAGCCCGATGTGCAGCGCCGTGTTCGGATCGAGGAGAGGATCGGCCCCGCGAACCGTCGGCTGCGGGAGCGTGGGGCCGACGAAATCGGCGAGCTGGCGCTCGGCGAGCCGCCGGAGGCGCACGCCCTGCCAGTTCGAGGTGGTGACCAGATCCTGGCTGTGCGAGAGCGAGGCGATCCGGCCGCGGAACTTGCGTTCGAACGCGGCGATCGAATCGGAGTGGCGCGCCGTATGGCCGAGGATGCTCTGCAGGATCGCGAGCATGTTGCGCGACCGATGGCTCACCTCGTAGAGCAGCGCCCGCAGCGCCTCCTCGCGGCGCTTGAGCTGGGTGATGTCGGTCGCCGAGATGAACAGGCCGCGGACGGACCCGTCAGCGGTGCTCCCGCGGTCTGTGTCGGGTTCGATGTCGAGGTCGAACCAGACCGGCTCGTGACCCAGTACGCGCACCGGAGCCTCGATCCGTGCCGGCACCCCGGTCTCGAGCACCCGCCGCTTTGCCGCGATCACGCGCGGCGCGATCTCCGGACCGAAGATCGCCGCGTCTCCCTCGGCGAGGATCGTTTCCGGCGGCGGCCAGGCTGCGGGGGCGTTTTCCACCAGCCGGACGGCAAGCTGGGAGTCGTGATACATCACGCACAGCCCGCTGCTGTAGAGGCCGCGGAGCAGCATCTGGGTGGAATTGAGAAACACGGTGTCGCGCGCGTTCACGACAGGGCGCACGGCGCGGCGCCGTCGCCGGAGACGGACGCCCGGCCGATGCCGATCCCGAAACCGCGCAGGACGGCGGGTCTGGGAGAAGCGACGGGATCGATGCCTGGCAGGACGCGCATTGCGAAGAAACGCTCGCCCGCGGCATCGGTTCCCCGTCGCGCCCCGTGCGTCGCTCAACGCGCGGGCGAACCGCGTCAAGCGGCCCGCGAGCGCGCCTCGTCGAAGAACAGCGCTTGGCTGATCAGTGCCTTGACCATGTTCTCGTCGAAGGGCTTGGTCACGAGGAAGGCAGGCTCCGGCCGTTCGCCGGTCAGAAGATGCTCGGGGAAGGCGGTGATGAAGATGACCGGCACGGCACTCGTCTTGAGAATGTCGTTCACCGCGTCGATCCCGGAGCTACCGTCGGCGAGCTGGATGTCGGCCAGCACCATCCCCGGCGGGTCCGCCGCGAAGAGCGCCACCGCCTCGTCGCGGGTGCGCGCAATGCCGGTCACCCGATGGCCGAGCGACAGCGCCATCTGCTCGATGTCCATCGCGATCAGCGGCTCGTCCTCGATGATGAGGATGTCGGTCGCGACCTGGCGCGAAATCTCCACCGCCGCCTGCGACAGCAGCCGGCGGGTCTCGTCCTCGCCGAGCCCCAGGATCTCGCCGATCTCGGGCTGGGAGAAGCCCTCCACGGAACTCAACAGGAAGGCCTGCCGGGCGCGCGCGGGGACGTTGGCGAGATTCGCCGCCGCACGCTGTTCCCAGGCGAAGGGCGATGGCTCGGGATCGATCTCGACCTGCAGGTCGGAATAGATGCGCGCGAACAGCCGATAGAGCCCGATCCGGTCGCTGCCCGCCTGCGGAAAGATGGAGACATCGGCGATCAGCGCTTCGAGCACCGCGGCCACATAGGCGTCGCCGGAGGTCTGCGATCCGGTGATCGCCCGGGAGTAGCGCCGCAGATAAGCGAGATGCGGCGCCAGGCGCGTCGACAGAGACATTGCAGTGGAACCCCCCTCTGCGCGGCTCGCAGGGAGCCAAACGAACATTAACGGTCTCCAGCCAAAAATGTTCCTGCGGCGGAACATTCGAGCGGACACGGGACTTCTCCTTACGACAGCTTTACCATCCTTGTCACGAGGGCGAGTTCACGTATGAAGACGGCAACGAACATCAGTGCGAGCCGGCGCGGAGGCGGCGCGCGGCAGGAGCCCGAGGTGCCGAACCTCGTCCAGCCGAAGCATCATCGCGAGATCGGCAGCCGGCTGCGGGCGCTCTATGCCGAGGCCGAAAGCGAACCGTTGCCGGCGCATCTGATCGATCTCCTCGAAATGCTCGACCGCGTCGAGAGCGAGTCGCAGGAGCCGGGCGAGGCTGCCGCTGCGCGGCCCGTGGAGGATGCCGGCCCGTCATGATCGATCAAGATATGCCGACCTTCAAGCAGACGATGCTTGCGGCGCTGCCGTCGCTGCGCGCCTTCGCGATGTCGCTCAGCGGCCGACACGACCGCGCCGACGACCTGGTGCAGGAAACCGTGATGAAGGCCTGGACCAACCAGCAGAGCTTCAAGCTCGGCACCAACATGCAGGCGTGGCTGGTGACGATCCTGCGCAACCACTACTACAGCCAGATGCGCAAGCGCGGCCGCGAGGTCCAGGACAGCGAGGGAACCTATACCGCCAAGCTCAGCGTCGGGCCGGCGCATGACGGGGTGATGGACCTCGCGGATTTCCGCCGGGCACTGATGGACCTGCCGGACGAGCAGCGCGAGGCGCTGCTGCTGGTCGGCGCCTCGGGCTTTTCCTACGAGGAGGCGGCGAAGATCTGCGGTTGCGCCGTCGGCACGATCAAGAGCCGCGTCAGCCGCGCCCGGACCCGGCTGCAGGGCGTGCTGGGGATCGACGGACCGGGCGACTTCGGCGGCCAGACAGCGGTCGCCTCGCGTGCCTTCGCCGGCTGAGCCTAGAGCGGCGGCGGGCGCCGCCGCGACTGGAGCCGCGCGACGAGAAGCCCCGCGCCCGCAGCCGCGAGCACGGGTCCGAGCAGGCGCAGGCCGGGCCGCGGTCCCAGCACCTCGCGAAAAAGCGTCGCGGCGAGGATCGAACCGAGGCCCGCCGCTCCGGCCGGCGGCACGGCCGCAGCCGGGGCAACCACCGCCGGGCGGCGCAGCAGCACCAGGATCACAGCGCCGACCAGCCCCAGCATCAGCGCAAGAATGAAGCTAGCCGCCACCGCCCCCAGGGCCTGTCCCAGCGCGACCGCGACGGCGACCAGCGCGAATACACCCGCCGCCGCGAGCGCCGCTGCCGCGACGGCGAACAGCGCCAGGCGCCGGGACATCGCCCGGAGATAGGGATCCACCGCCGCCGTCAGACGCCGATAGGAATAGAAGGCCGGTCCGAGCACGTCAGCGCCGGATCACGAGGGCGATCAGGAACCCCACCACCAGTGCGAGGCCGACCGACTGCAGGGGATGCGCCCGCACCGCCGCGCCCGCCCGCGCCTCGAGCTGCGCGAGCTCCCGGCTGGCGCTTGCGAGCAGCGCCTCGGCCTCGTGCTGGAGCTCGGCCACCCGGTCGGAGGCCGCTTCCCCCAGGCTGCTCGTCCGGGCGCGGGCGCGTCGCGTGCCGCCTTCGGCGGCTGCCGCGATCTCGCTGCGCAGGCGCGCCATCTCGGCCCGGAGCGCCGACAGGTCGGGCGTCTGCGATCTGTGCGTGAAATCCATGATGCGTCTGGCCATCTGCGACCCTTTCGGCTGGCACGCGCCGCTCGCGCGCCGTCACCGCGGAGTCCTCGCACGCAGGCGGCGCTGCCGCAAGCCGCGACAGCACCGGCCGATCCCGTCAGTGCGAGGCGAGCCAGTCGTCGATCTGCCGGTCGGCCTCTTCCTTGGTAACGCCGTACTTGTTCTGGATCCGACCCGCCAGCTCGCGGCGGTCGCCGCGGACCAGCTGCAGGTCGTCGTCGGTCAGCTTGCCCCATTTCTGCTGCATGTGACCGGACATCTCCTTCCACTTGCCCTGGATCTGGTCCCAGTTCATCGGTCGTCCTCCTGATGGGCCGCACGGGCGGCGCGGATCGGGAACGATGCGCCGCGGCGGAGAGTTCCGCCCGTGCTTGGGATCGTGCGGCGTGCAACGGGTTAACGAGACATGAAAACGGCGAAAATAATCCA
>JBBQRM010000268.1:0-4695 GCA_038214855.1 Rhodobacterales bacterium
AGCGCGGCCCGCAGGGATCAGCCAGAGTTCGTAGGAAGGCGATACCAGCCGATCGCTCCCGCAACCGGGCGCCGCCCTCGCGGCCACGCCGGCTCGGCCGCCCTCGGGAGCGCCCCGGAGCGCTGCCCAAATCCTTTCCAGGTGGTTAATGACCCATGGAAATACCCTGTCTTTCAATATCTTACGAATTTGCTCAAGCTTGAGCAGCCACGCTGAACGCCCCTCACCGCAGGATCGGCGGCCGTGCCGGATCGCCGCCCGGCGCGACAGGCGCGGCGCGGCGCGGCACCTGCGGCAGCTCGATGCTGCGGCCCACCGCCCGAACCCGCGCCGCGAAACCCGAGCCCGGCGCCGCGAAGGCAAGGCCCAGATCCCCCGCCGAGCCGAAGCGCACCGCCTCCGCGACCGCCGCCGCCACCTCCGGCTGCGCGGTCTCCGGCACCCCCTCGAGCACCAGCACCGGCCCCTCCGCCTCGACCAGATGCGCCGCCCCGATCAGCGGCGCCATCGCCGCGAGCTTCGGCTCGAGCGCCGCGATCAGCCCCGGCGCCACCGTGCCCGGCGCCGCGACCGGACCCGGTAGCACCTCGGTCTCCACCGGCCGCTCTGCCGCCGCCTGCGCCAGCCAGTCCACCGCCTCCGCCGGCAGCAGCACCGCCGAGGGCGCCACCCCGATGTTGAGCCCGATCCCAACCCCCGTCCGCGCGAGCATCGCCGCGAGCCTGCGCCCCGACAGCGCCGCATAGGGCGCCGGCGCCTCCAGGAACGCTGCGAGTCGCTCGTCCGTGTCGAAGGCGAGCGCGAAGCGGCCCTCGTCGAGTTCGAACACCCGCGGCCTCAGCGTCTGGCCCTCGGCCTCCGCCTCGAGCAGAAGGAACAGCTCCGCGTCGCAGACCCGCTCGAGGAACCGCAGCCACAGATCCTCCCGCTCCGGCGCCTCGGCCTGCGCCAGATAGGCCACGTCCAGCCGCGTCTCGCTCATCCCAGCATCTCCGCCACCCGCGCCCGCAAGGCCGGCACCGCTTCCGCCTCGAACCACGGGTTGCGCCTGAGCCAGCCGGTGTTGCGCCACGACGGATGCGGCAGCGGCATCGCCTCCGGCCCGAATGCCCGCCAGTCCCGCACCGTCGCCGTCACCCCCGCCTTCGCCGCGCCCCCCAGATGCCAGCGCTGGGCATGCCCGCCGATCGCCAGCACCAGCCGCAGCTGCGGCATCAAGGCCAGCGCCCGCGTCCGCCAGGTCGCGGCACAGATCCGGGGCGGCGGCAGGTCCGCCCCCGCCGCGTCGTAGCCGGGAAAGCAGAACGCCATCGGCAGCACCGCGAAGGCCCCGCGGTCGTAGAAGGTACCCCGGTTCACGCCCAGCCAGTCGCGCAGCCGGTCGCCCGAGGCGTCGTCGAACGGCCGCTGCCGCGCGTGCACCCGCGCCCCCGGCGCCTGCCCGGCGATCAGGATTCGCGCCCGGTCAGACAGCCACGGCACCGGCCGCGGCGCATGGCGCGTCGCGGTCGCCGCGAACCGCGGCGCACACAGCCCGCAGCTTCGGATCGCCACCGCCAGCGCCGCGATCTCGCCCGTCCTGTCGCCCGGCTGTCCCACACGCCCGCATCTAGCGCAGGCGCCCGCCGGAGGCCACCGCGCTTTACAGGGTCGCCGCGGGCGCGGTATCCATGCCTCGACCCGCCGGAGGATCGCATGACCGCTGCTAGCATGGTGCGCATCGGCGCGCTCGCGCTCTCGAACGCGCTGCCGCTCACGCTGATCGCCGGCCCCTGCCAACTCGAGGGCCGCGACCACGCGCTCGCCATCGCGGGCGCGCTGGTCGAGGCCTGCGACCGCGCGGGCGCTGGGCTGATCTTCAAGGGCTCCTTCGACAAGGCCAACCGCACCTCGCTCGGCACCGAGCGAGGGGTGGGAATGGACGAGGGCCTCGCGATCCTCGCCGCGGTGCGCGAAACCCACGGGTGCCCGGTGCTGACCGACGTGCATCTGCCCGATCAATGCGCCGCGGTGGCGGAGGCGGTGGACGTGCTCCAGATTCCGGCTTTCCTGTGCCGCCAGACCGACCTCCTGCTCGCCGCGGGCGCGACGGGAGCGGCGATCAACGTCAAGAAGGGCCAGTTCCTGGCCCCGTGGGACATGGTCCATGTCGCGGCCAAGATCGCTTCGACCGGCAACGAGCGCATCCTGCTCTGCGAGCGCGGCACCTCCTTCGGCTACAACGCGCTGGTCACGGACATGCGCAGTCTGCCAGTGATGGCGCGGACAGGCCGGCCGGTGGTGATGGACGCGACGCATTCGGTCCAGCAGCCCGGCGGCCTCGGCACAGCCTCCGGCGGGCAGCGCGAGTTTGCCCCGGTGATGGCGCGCGCCGCCGTGGCACTCGGGGTGGCGGCGGTCTTCATCGAGACGCATCCCGACCCGGACGCCGCACCCTCGGACGGGCCGAACATGATCCCGCTCGCCGCGATGCCGGCGCTCATCGACGAGCTGATGGAATTCGACCGGCTCGCCAAGTCGCGGCCGCTCGCGTCATGAATGGCTCCGCCCCTCGCATCGCCGCGAGCGGCTTTCGCGAATACGACGCGCGCTGGCGCTTCCCCGAGGACATCGACGCGGCCGGCATGACCGCGCTGGGCCTCGGCCTCGGCACGCAGATGCGCGCCCGCGGCTTTGGCCCGCAGATCGTCGTCGGCCACGATCTGCGCAGCTATTCGGCCGAGGTGCACGGGGCGCTGATCGCGGGCCTGGTGGCTGCCGGCGCCCGCGTCCGCGACATCGGCCTGGCGCTGACCCCCACCGCCTATTTCGCCCAGTTCCACCTCGGGGGCCTGCCGGTCGCGATGGTGACCGCGAGCCACAACCCCAACGGCTGGACCGGGGTGAAGATGGGGCTCGAGCCGCCGCTGACCCACGGGCCCGAGGAGATGGCCGAGCTGCGCGACATCGTGCTCGGCGGCAAGGGCGTGGCCCGCGACGGCGGCGGCGTCGAGCCTGTCGCGGGGATGCGCGAGGCCTATCTCGACGATCTCGCGGACGGCTTCGTTCTGTCGCGCCCGCTGCGCGTAGTCTGCGCCACCGGCAACGGCACCGCGGGCGCCTTTGCGCCGGAGCTGCTCGCCCGCCTCGGCGCCGAGGTGATCCCGCGGCACACGCGCCTCGACGCGAGCTTCCCGCACTACAACCCCAACCCCGAAGCGCTGGAGATGCTCCACGACATGGCCGCGGCGGTGCGCGAGAGTGGCGCCGATCTCGGCATAGGCTTCGACGGCGACGGCGACCGCTGCGGCGTGGTGGATGGGCAGGGAAGCGAGATCTTCTCCGACAAGCTCGGCGTTATCCTGGCGCGCGACCTCGCGCGGCTGCATCAGGGTGCGAGCTTCGTCGCCGACGTGAAGTCGACCGGCCTCTTCGCCAGCGACCCCGAGCTCGCCCGCCTCGGTGCGCGCACGGACTACTGGAAGACCGGCCACAGCCACATGAAGCGGCGGGTGGCCGAGCTGGGGGCGCTCGCAGGCTTCGAGAAATCCGGCCATTTCTTCTTCGGCCCACCGGTCGGGCGCGGCTACGATTGCGGGCTCCGGGTCGCGGTCGAGGTCTGCAAGCTCCTCGACCGGAACACCGGGCGCAGCCTCGCCGATCTCGCCGCCTCCCTGCCCCGCACCTGGTCGAGCCCGACGCTCTCGCCCGCCTGTCCCGATGCCGAGAAGTACGGCGTCGTCTCCCGCCTGACGGCCCGGCTCGAGGCAATGGCCGCCGCGAGCGGCACCCTGGCGGGGCAGCGCATCGCGCGCGTGCTCACCGTCAACGGCGCGCGGGTGATGCTCGAGAACGGCGCCTGGGGGCTGGTGCGGGCATCGTCCAACACGCCGAACCTCGTCGTCGTCTGCGAGAGCCCGACCTCGGAGGCCGAGCTCAGCGCCGTCTTCGCCGATCTCGACGGGATCATCCGCGAGGAACCCTCGGTCGGGGCCTACGACCAGCATCTGCACTGACCGGCGCGCGACGAACACTTCCGCCTTGCCCTCCGACGGGCCGCTGTCTAGGTTTCCCGCGCTTGGGGCGTGGCCAAGTGGTAAGGCATCGGTTTTTGGTACCGTGTACCGGAGGTTCGAATCCTCCCGCCCCAGCCACCATCAAACCCTTGATAATGAACGATTTTTACCGATCCCGCATGTATTCGAACTTGTCCCGTGGTGTCCGGGGCTTATGGCAAATCCGGGAACGGAATGTGCGCCGGGGAGAGCAGAGAGGTCCGTCAAGCGCGCGTTTCGTCCGCCCAAGTCTCCTATCGCTGTTTTGGTGGTACCACTGCTCGACGTGCCAAAGTGACCTCGCCCTCCGAAAACGGAAGAAAGTCGCTGGAAGACCCGAACGATCGGCCGGCGCAGTATGAGCGCGGTTGCTTAAAGTTGGGCGATGCCGAGATGGGCTGCCTGAACAGTCCAATCCTTCGCAAGGTCGGATGACAGGGCGGTCAGCGACTTCGCCGAGAGATGCGACGGCTGCGCGCCGTCGAGGATGGTCCGCGTGATCGCCGGAGCGAGGAAGCTGATACCAGCGCGCGCTGAGGCAGACTCACGCGAGGGATTCCCAAAGCGGTGAAAGTCTGAATCGATGGTGCGAACCAGAGGAGGTTCGCCATGGCCGCTGCGATTGCGCTTCGGGACGATTTTGACGGGGCCGCTCTGCGGA
>JBBQRM010000269.1:0-4694 GCA_038214855.1 Rhodobacterales bacterium
AAGCTCCTCGGGGTGCTCAATGCAATGATCGCCAACGGGACCGACTATGCCCATCCCGAGCCCGCTTGAATACAGTTGCCTGTGGAGCCTCGCCCGGTCCGTCGCCCGGAGCCACCGGCGCAGGGCGAGGGGGGTGCAGCCTGGACCGACGCTCACAATCGGGCCGCGCCTGCCTGGGCGGGCGCGTTTATCGCGCCTGCCGTCACGCCGGAGGCGTGCCTTCGGCACGACGGGCAGGCAGGCGCGGACCGATCTGTCGACGGACAGATCGGTCGAAAGGGTGGAAAGGCGGCGCCTCACATGAGAGGAAATCCGAAGCAACTCCCCGGAGCTCGCCTGAGCCGCGCCATGCCCGCCCCTCCCGGCCGCATCCTCGTCGTCGGCACCGGCCAGGCCGCCTGCCAGCTCGCGGCGAGCCTGCGCCAGGAGGGGTTCGCGGGGCCGATCACGCTCGCTGGCGACGAGCCGGGCCTGCCCTACCAGCGCCCGCCGCTCTCCAAGGGTTACATGGCGGATGGGCGCGCCGAGCGGCTGCTGCTCAAGCCCGCCGCCTTCTACGCCGACAACGCCGTCGAGGTGCTGGAGCGCACGCGCGTCACCGCCATCGACCGCGCGGCGCGCGAGGCGCTCACCGAGGACGGCGCGCGTCTCGGCTACGACCACCTCGTGCTCGCGACCGGCGCGCGCAACATCGTGCCGCGGGTCCCCGGCGCCGACCACCCGAGCGTGGTGGAGTTGCGCAGCCTCGCCCATGCCGAGGCGATCCGCGGCCGCATGGTTGAAGCACGCCGGGTCGTCGTCATCGGCGGCGGCTTTATCGGCCTCGAATTCGCCGCCGTCGCCCGCAAGGCCGGGCTCGAGGTGACGGTGATCGAAGCGGCGGACCGGCTGATGGCGCGCGCCGTCTCGCCCGAGATCTCCGCGCGCTTCCTCGAGGCACACCGAGAGATGGGCACCGACATCCGCCTCCATGCCCCCGCCGCCGCCATCGAGGACGGCGTCCGCGTCACGCTGGCCACCGGCGAGGCGGTCACGGGCGATCTGGTGCTCGTCGCCGTGGGCGTCGTCCCCAATGCCGAGCTCGCCGCCGCGAGCGGGCTCGAGGTCGAGAACGGCGTCGTCGTGGACGCGACGCTCGCCACGTCCGATCCCGCGATCTCGGCCATCGGCGATTGCGCCGCGGTCCCCGCGCCCGGCGGCGCGCGCCTGCGGCTCGAATCGGTGCAGGCCGCGACCGACCACGCCCGCCACCTCGCCCGCCGTCTCGCCAGGGGCGATACGTCCGCCTATGCCGCGGTGCCGTGGTTCTGGAGCGACCAGGGCGACCTCAAGCTCCAGATCGCAGGCCTCGTCGCGGGCGCAGACCTGCGCATCGCCCGGCCCGATCTCGTGGCGAGCTTCACGGCCGGGCGCCTCGTCGCGCTCGAGACCGTGAACGCCCCCGGCCCGCACATGGCGGCGCGACGGCTGCTCGCAGGCGACGGCATCGGGCTCGACGCGGTCGAGCGCGCCGGCTTCGACTTCCGGGCGCTGGCGAAATCCGGCTGATGCGGTCGCCGCTTCGATGCGCGGACGCGTGCCTTGCTCTTCCGTCGCGCCCGTGGGCGGCGCCCGCGTGACCCGCGGCCGCGCCACCGCCACAGGCTTCGGCGCGGTGCTGCTCTGGTCGCTGCTGGCCCTCCTGACGGTGGCGGTGCGTGCGGTGCCGCCGTTCCAGCTCATCGCGCTCTGCTTCGGGATCGGCGGCGGGCTGGGGCTCGTGTGGATCGCGCTGACCGACCGCGGCGGCCTGAGGGCGCTCGCCCGTCTCGGACCCGGGGTCTGGCTGATCGGAGTGGGCGGGCTCTTCGGCTACCACTTCTTCTACTTCACCGCGCTGCGCCTCGCGCCACCGGCACAGGCGAGCCTGATCGCCTACCTCTGGCCCTTGCTCATCGTGCTCTTCTCCGGCCTGCTGCCGGGCGAGCGCCTGCGGGCGGGGCATCTGGCGGGCGCACTTCTCGCCTTCGCGGGCGCGGGGCTGGTGGTCGCGCGCACCGGCACTTCCGGCGCCGCGATGGCGCATTGGCCCGGCTATCTCGCGGCCTTCGCCTGCGCGCTGATCTGGGCCGGCTATTCGGTGCTGAGCCGCCGGATGGCGGCGGTGCCGACCGCGGCGGTGGCGGTCTTCTGCCTCGCGACTTCCGTGCTGGCGGGGCTCGCGCACCTGGCGCTGGAGCCCACGGTCTGGCCGCGGGCCACGGGCGCCTGGCTGGCGCTGGCGGGGCTCGGGGCGGGGCCGGTCGGCGCGGCCTTCTACCTGTGGGACATCGGGATGAAGCGCGGCGATATCCAGCTCCTCGGCACGCTTTCCTACGCGGCACCGCTGATCTCGACGCTCGCACTCGTCGCGACCGGCATAGCCCGGCCGAGCGCCGCGCTGATCCTCGCGGCGGCGCTGATCGCGGGGGGCGCGCTGGTCGCGGCACGCACCGGCCTCAGAGCAGCAGCCCCACGGTGACGAGCGCGAGGCCGAGGCCCGCGGTCCCGAGCGCCGCGAGGTTGATCGCCACCAGCCGCCGCAGCCGCGCGCGCGCCGCCTCCGGCTCGAGCCTCCGGGCGCGGATCGCCATCGCCTCGCGGATGCAATAGCCGAGTGCTGCGAGCCCCGCCGCCACCATCGCCACGCCCAGGATCAGCAGCCCCTGCATCTTCCCTCCGCTCGGCCCGCGCGGGTCAGGCTAGGGCCGCCGGGGCGCGCCGCGCAAGGGCGAAATCCTTTCCAGGTGGTTAATGACCCAAGTTTATCTGAGCAAGAACAATGACCTGCCGATTTGCTCAACCTTGAGCAGGGTCTGAGCAGACCGGAGGTCTTCCGCCCGCACAGGCGATGGTCTAGGGTCCGCGCCGCATCAGACGAACAGGAGACCGGGCGCGATGGACGACGTGATCGAGGACGAGCAGAGCACCCAGTACAAGGTGACGGCGGGCGAGCTGCGCGCCTTCATCGAGCGGTTCGAGCGCCTCGATGCCGAGAAGCGCGACATTGCCGATCAGCAGAAGGAGGTCATGGCCGAGGCCAAGGGCCGCGGCTACGACGTGCGGGTTCTGCGCAAGCTGATCGCGCTCCGCCGCAAGGACCCGGCCGACGTCTCGGAGGAGGAGGCGATCCTGATGCTCTACAAGGAGGCGCTAGGGATGTGATCGCCGCGTCTCGCCCCCTGCGGAAGCCGCGCCGCCGCCTCGCGGCGGAAAGCGGCGGTCGATGAGCGCCTCGAAGCGCTGGGCGAAGTCGCGGGGCGTGTAGCGCGTCAGGATCACCTCGCGACCGCGGCGGCCCATCCGCTCGATCTCGCCGACGTTGCCGATGAAATAGTCGATCTTGGCGCGCAGATCCTCGAAGTTGCCGTCCTCGAAGATGAACCCCGTCTCCCCCGGCTCGGCGAAATAGTTGGTGCCGTTGTCGCTGGTGAAGATCACCGGAAGACCTGTGGCCATCGCCTCGACCGGGGCGATCCCGGCGACCTCGCGGGTGTTGGGCATCACGAACAGGTCGTGCTCGGCATAGAGCGCGCGGGTCGCGTCGTAGGAGAGGTTTTCGATCACGGTGACGGCGTCGCCCACGCCCTGCGTCTCGATCTCGTCGAGAAGTCGGCGGTAGACCTCCGTCACCTCCTCGGCGCGCAGTCCCGCGATGGTAAGCCGCGCCCTTCCGGCGCGCAGCTGCGGCGCGAGGGTCCGGACCAGCTCGAGGTTGCGCTTGTCCGCGTGATCAAGCTTGCCGACCGCAAGGACGCGGATCGGCAGAGAGGCGGGATAGGTCGCCTTTTCGTAGTCGTAGGTCTCGATGGCGAAGGGAATGAAGTCGAAGGTCTTGCCCGGCACCTCGAAGGGCGGACGCTCCATGATGGTGCTCATCGTGTGCCGCGGCCAGAGCCCGAGCCGCAACAGGAGCGGGGCCGGATGCCAGGGGCCGCCCGGCGCGAGCTCGTGCTCGAAGCCGTCGTCGCTCTGGACATAGAGCACAAATCGCGCGCCGCTCAGGCGGCACAGAAGAAAGATGAAGTAGTTGGTGAGGGTCGGGTCGCGCGCAACCACCACGTCGGGCTTGAGGCGGAGGATGCGGGCGATCGTGCCGAGGCTCGGGAAGGTCCGGTACCGCCGCTTCCGGCTGATCGTCCCCTTGCCGAGGATGAGGCGCGAAAGCGTCGCGGGCTCGATCTGATGCACCTCGACCCCTTCGAGGTATTTCTCGGTCTCGAAAGCCCGGTGGACGAGGAACGAAACCCTGTGCCCCGCGTCGGTGAGGCCCGAGACCATCCCGTCGTGGTTGGGGTGATAACGATGGACCGAGAAAAGAACGTGCATACGCACCTCTGGCAAACCGACGAGTTGACGATCGGTTTACAGAAACACCCGCCGCCGGCAAGCGTTAGCAGCGTTAATGCCCCGCCTCGGCGCGAGTCGGCCGACCTTCTCGCCGGAGCGGCGACCATATGGGAACATCCGCCGGCCGCATCTCCACCTCCGGCGCAGTGCCTGCCGCGCTATGGGAGAGTGCAGTCCTACTGATCCAGGAAGCTCCTGAGCTTCCGCGACCGGCTCGGATGCTTAAGCTTCCGCAAGGCCTTCGCCTCGATCTGCCGGATGCGCTCCCGCGTCACCGAGAACTGTTGCCCCACCTCCTCGAGCGTGTGGTCGGTGTTCATGCCGAT
>JBBQRM010000270.1:0-4657 GCA_038214855.1 Rhodobacterales bacterium
CCACGACATGCTCCTCGAGCGTGAACGGACCGGTGCCGTTCGAGCCGACCCCGAAGACGCCGTCCTCCTCCGGGTCGAGGATCAGGAACGGGTAGTGGTACAGATGCTCGGGCACCGCGATCTGCGGCTCCTTGAGGTTCAGGCGCACCGTCTTGTCATCGACCTTCTCGATGGCGTTGTCGGCCCACAGCTGGGTCGTTTCGTCGTCGAGCGTGGTCAGCATGTAGGCCTGCATCAGCCCCAGCACCGACGATCCCGTCTCGGCGTCGAGCAGGCGCGAGAGGTTCCAGATCACGTCGTCGGCGACGAAATCCCGCCCGTTCGCCCATTTCGCTTCGGGCCGGATGTTGAGCGTCCAGGTCTTGAGGTCGTCCGAGGCCTCCCAGCTCTCGAGCAGCAGCGGATGGGTGACGTTGTCGCGGTCGGTGAAGGTGAGATACTCGCAGACCCCGCGGCAGATGTTGGACTGCTGCGGCCAGGCATAGGTCGGCGGATCGGACACGTCCTGCACGCCCATGGCGATGGTGACCGTGCCGCCCATCGGGATATCCTGCGCGCGCGCGGGCGCGGCGAGCCCGGCGATCGAATAGGCACTCGCCGCCGACAGGCCCATCAGTGTCGAGAGCCGCAGGAACTGCCGCCGGTCGAGCCGCCCCTCCTGCAGCTGGCGATTGAGAAGCGCGATGTGCTTCGGGTTCCCGGTCATGTCTCGTGCCTTCCTGATCCTGCTTGTCGCTTTGCGGCGCGGCGGCACGGATGCCGCCCGACAGCGCCCGGGCCGCCGGCCCGGCGTTGCCGCCTGTTCGCCTCGCAGTGTGGCGCATATCCGCGCCTTGGCAAGCGTTAACCTCTCCCGATGGACCTCGTCTCCGCCCCAACCCCCGCTCCGGCCTCGCCGGAGCCGGATCCGGGGTCGCGCAATCCTTTCCAGGTGGTTAATGGTGTAGTATTTACATATATTTATCAAGGCCTTGCCGTTTTGCTCAACCTTGAGCAGCCATGCGCGCCGGCGCCCTACCGCGCCGCCCGTGCCAGCTCCGCCAGCGTCTCGTGCACCCTCTCGGGCCCCACGACCGACCGACGCACCAGATTGTCGAACAGCCGCGTCAGCGCCGCCACCTGCTCGATCGAGGTCACCACCAGATACGCCTCGCCCAGATACAGCGCCGCCCGGATCCGCCCGAACACGGTGAAGGGTGCCGCGAACGTCTCGCGCCCGTCGTAGAGATGCAGCCGGAGCGTGGGATAGATCTCCGCACACAGCGTGGCCATATGCGCGAGCTGCCGCCGCCGCGGCTCGACCTCCATCCCCCGCCACGGCCCGGTGCCCCCCGCGAGGTCCTGGAGCGTCTGCAGCGGCATCGCGATCTCGACATCCATGTCGCCGAGCCGAAAGCCCTCGAGCACGTTCTCCGGCTGGCCCGCCCGCGCGTCCCCCGCGGGCTCGGCCCCCTCCGGCCCAAGTCCGAGCATGTCCGGCAGGTTCGAGGGCACATAGCGCAGCTTCATCCCCGCCGCCTCGCGCCGCCATTGGTCGAGCGGCGACCCGCCCCCGGCCCGCCGCGCCGACTCGATCTGCACCGAGCTCGCGACCACCTGCTGGCCCTGCGGCGCGTTCGACAGGCTCAGCAGCCAGTCCACCGTCACCCCCCGCGCCTCGGCGATCCGGCGCAGGGTTTCGGCACGCGGCAACCGGTCCGAGCCGGGATCGAGGAACTGGCTCAGCGCCGAGCGGTCCACACCCGTGTCGCGCAGGAACGCCGCCACCCCGCCCCGCTCGTCGCCGATAAGCGCCTTCAGGCGCTCCCGGAATCCTGCAGACAATTCCCGCCGATCCATCGCCTGTCCTCACGGAAACGCACAAGCGTAGTGAAAATACAATTAACGCGTATTTTTCGCACATACAAACCTTTCTCACGACATTATCGCATCCTTGCAGCAATGTTCGATAGCGTACCAAATGATCTCGGGCAATCATGGGGAGCACCGAGATGCAGACATGCCGCTCCCGGCGGAGCGAGACCAGCTGGCGTGCAGCCTGGCCGACCCTCCTGCTGCTCGGACTCACCTATCTCGTCTGGGCGCTGGCGACGCTTGGTGCCGAGACGTTCGGGTTGTGGCTCGCGGTGCCGCTGATCGCGCTGGCGCTGACGCAGCATTCCTCGCTCCAGCACGAGATCCTCCACGGCCATCCGTTCGCCCGTCAGGGGCTGAACCTGGCGCTGGTCGCCCCGGCGCTCGGGCTCCTGATCCCCTACGGCCGGTTCCGCGACCAGCATCTGGCCCATCACCACGATCCCGTGCTGACCGACCCCTACGACGATCCCGAGACCAACTACCTCGACCCGCAGGTGTGGGACCGGCTGGGACCGCTGACGCGGTGCCTGCTGACCGCGAACAACACGCTCCTTGGGCGGATCGTGCTCGGTCCGCTGATCGGCCTCGCCTGCCTCTGGCGCGCGGACCTGCGCGCGGTGCTGCGTGGCGAGGCCCGTGTTGCCCGCGCCTATGCCTGGCACGCGCTCGCGGTTGCCCCCGTGGCGTTGTGGCTCGCCACACTCGCCACCGTGCCGCTGTGGGCCTACGGCCTCGCCTGCTGGGCAGCGCTCGGCATCCTGCGCATCCGCACCTTCCTCGAGCACCGCGCCCACGAGCGCAGCGGCGCGCGTTCCGTGATCATCGAGGATCGGGGCCCGCTGTCGATTCTGTTTCTCAACAACAACTTCCACGCCGTCCATCACGCGCATCCGAACCTGCCGTGGCACCGGCTGCCGGCGGAATATGCGCGCAGGCGCTCGGCTTTCCTGCGGCGCAACGGCGGCTATCGCTACCGTTCCTATGCGCAGGTCTTCGGGCTCTACCTGCTCGCGCCCAAGGACCCGGTCGCCCATCCGATCGGCCCCCGCGCCCGTCCGGCGCCGGATCCCACGCTGGCGCAGCCGGGCTTCGACCGCCTATCCTCGCCCGCATGAGAGACGACACCTCGGCCGGGCCCGCGGCCCTGCCGATGTACGACTGGCCCGAGGTGCGCGGCGCCACCGACCGCCTCTGGGTGGCGCTGCGCGAGGCCCTGCGGGCGGAGGGCGTCGCCGCACCGGATGCGCTCGACCGCGAGCGCGCGGCGGAGGCCCTCTGGACCCATCCCCGCCTCGTGCTTGCCCAGACCTGCGGCCTGCCGTTCGTGCGCGAGCTCGAAAGCCGCGTGACCCTGCTCGGAGCGCCGGACTACGGCCTCCCCGGCCTCGCGCCCGGCTTCTACGACAGCGTGGTCGTCGTTCGCGCCGACGACCCCCGCGATACGCTCGCTTCCTTCGGCGGCGCGCGGCTCGCGCTCAATTCCACCGGCTCGCAGTCGGGCTGGGCCGCGCTCCTTCACCATGCGGCACCGCTCGCCGAGGCCGGAAGCTTCTTCGGCGCGGCCAGCGTTACCGGCGCGCACACGGCGTCGGCCGAGGCGGTTGCGGCGGTCGCGGCCGATCTCGCGGCGCTCGACCACGTAAGCTGGCGGCTGTTTCGCGCGCACCGTCCGGCGGCGGCTCGGCTGCGGGTGCTGATGCGCACCGATCCCACCCCCGCCCTGCCGCTGATCGCAGCGGCCGGCACCGACGCTGCCCGCCACCGCACCGCGATCGAGGCGGCGTTCGCAGCACTCGATCCTCCGGCAAGAGACGCCCTCGGCCTCTGCGGCTTTCGTCGCTTCGAGCCGGCGGACTATGCCGTCATCGCCCGACGCGCCGCAGCCGGTGAGGCGCGCCTCGCGCTTTAGTTCGAGGCCAGCGTCCCGTAGAGCCGCCGGTGGAAGGCGCCGTAGCCGGGCGCCGTCTCGCGCAGATGCGCTCGCATCAGCCGGTGCAGCACCGGCAGCTTGTGGAACGGCACCGAAGGATAGGTCTGGTGCTCGGCGTGAAAGGGCATGTTCCAGGCGACAAACCGCACCAACGCGCCGGTGAAGGTCGTGCGCGTGTTGCGCAGCATGTCGGCCACATGCGCACAGCGCGCGTGCTCGGCGAGCAGGAACGCCCGCAGGAACGGCTGGCCCGGCAGCAGCGGCACCACCCAGACCCACAGGAGCTGCGGCACCGCCGAGATCGCCACGGCCGCGAGCGCATAGAGCCCCAGATAGACCCGCGCCTCACGACGCACCCGCTTGCGCGCCCGCTCCGGCAGCCAGTCGTCCTGCGGCGTGCACCAGGCATTCGCGACGAGCGTACGCACTGCCGCCTTCCACGCCGGCCAGCCGCTCAGGTGGACGAGGTAATCCCGACGCGTCGCGGGCTTCGGCGCCGCGAGCTCGGGGTCGCGCGAAGGATCGTGGGTGTGGCGGTGGTGCGCAAGATGGAAATAGCGGAACCACAAGGGCGGGACCAGCACCGCGAACCCCGCCACCGCGCCCACCACGCGGTTGAGCCAGAGGGAGCGGAACGGCGTCTCGTGCGCGGTCTCGTGCAGCAGGGTGAACAGGAACACCACCAGCACGCCCTGCACCGGCAGCAGCAGCGGCCAGAGCGGCACCCGCACCAGGATCAGCGCGCCCACCAAAGCGATCGCCCCGCAGTGCCCGGCGAGATGCACGAGCCCCGCCGCATCCGAGCGCGCCGTCAGCCGCAGCCGCGCCTCCGGCGCCAGCCGCGCCAGAACCGCGCGATGATCGACCTCG
>JBBQRM010000271.1:0-4645 GCA_038214855.1 Rhodobacterales bacterium
CGATTTTTCTTCAATGTTCTCAAGGGGCGGGTGCGTGTCGCACTCAACCTTCTTCTTGGCTCAAAATGCGCCCGCCGGAGGCAGATGCAGCACTCACAGGCTGCGCCGCGCCAGCAGTGCCGCGCCGATGGTCCCGTCGTCGAGATAGTCGAGCTCGCCGCCGATCGGCACCCCCTGCGCCAGCGACGTGACCTTCACCGCCAGCGACGCGAGGCTGTCGGCGATGTAATGCGCCGTGGTCTGGCCGTCGATCGTGGCGTTCAGAGCCAGGATCACCTCGCCCGCCCCCTCCTCCGCCACCCGCACGCCTAGCTCGGGGATACGCAGCGCCTCCGGCCCCACCGCATCGAGCGCCGACAGCACGCCGCCCAGCACGTGATACCGGCCGCGGAACATGCCCCCTCGCTCCATCGCCCACAGATCGGCCACCGTCTCGACCACGCAGATCTCAGCCGTCGCCCGCCGCGGATCGGCGCAGATCGCACAGAGCGGCCCCGTCGCGATATTGCCGCACAGCCCGCATTCGCGCACCGTCGCCGCCACCTCCGCCAGCGCCGCCGCCAGCGGATCGAGCAGCAGCGTGCGCTTGCGGATCATCGCCAGCGCCGCGCGCCGGGCCGATCGCGGCCCGAGACCGGGCAGACGCGCCATCAGCGCGATCAGCCGCTCGACCGCCTCGCCGCCGCCCTCGGGCACGCGATCGCTCAGAACGGCAGCTTCATGCCCGGCGGCAGCTGCAACCCCTCGGTCACCGAGGCCATCTCGGCCTTGGCCGCCGCCTCCGCGCTCGCCTGCGCGTCCTGCACGGCCGCGACGATCAGGTCCTCGACCACCTCGCGCTCCTCGGGCTTGAAGAGCGAAGGATCGATCGCGAGCGCCTTGATCCGCCCCTTGGCGTTCGCAGTGGCCTTCACGAGCCCGGCGCCGGATTCGCCGGTCACCTCGATGCTCTCGAGGCGCTCCTGGACCTCGGCCATCTTGTCCTGCATCTCCTGCGCCTGCTTCATGATCTTGGCCATGTCGCCAAGCTGTCCCAGCCCCTTGATCATCGGGTCGTCTCTCCTCAGGCAAAGGGATCGAGCGGATCCCACGCGTCGTCGTCCTCGGGCAGCTCGGCCGGCATCGCCGCCGCCGGCGGCTCCGGCGGGCGCACGTCCTTGATCTCGGCCCCCGGGAAGGCCAACAGCACCGCCTGGACCATCGGATGCGCGGCGGCCCGGGCGTAGAGGTCGCCGCGCACCGCCGCACGGGTCTCCGCCAGCGTGGGCGCACCACCCTGGCCTACCACCGACACACCCCAGCGCGCCCCGGTCCAGCTCTGCAGCCGCTGCGCCAGCCGCGCCGCGAGATCGGGCGCCGCCGCCTCCGACGGCTCGAATTCGATCCGCCCCGGCGCGTAGCGCGCGAGCCGGACACCGGTCTCGATCTCGATCATCAGCGCCATGTCGCGGCGCGTCCGCACCAGCGCCACCACGTCCTCGAAGGTGGCAAAGCGCGCCAGCGCCGAGGTCTCCGGCTGCGGCGGTGCGGGTGCTACGGCCGGCTGCGGCGCCAGCCGCGCCACGGCGCCGCCCGAGGCCTGCGCCCGCATCCCGCCCGCGGGCGGCCCGCTCGTCTCCGCCGGCGCCGGATCGGGCGCGGGCGTCTTCGACAGGCGGCGGACCAGCTCCTCGGGGCTCGGCAGGTCGGCGACATGGGTGAGCCGGATCACCGCCATCTCGGCGGCCATCATCGCATCGGGTGCGCGGCCGGCCTCCTCGAGCGCCTTGAGCAGCATCTGCCAGGCCCGCGTCAGCGCCCGCATGCCGAGCCGCTGCGCGAAATCGAGGCCGCGGGCGCGTTCGTCCGGGCCGATCGCGGGGTCCTCGGCCGCCTCGGGCGCGAGGCGCAGCATCGAGACCCAATGCGTGATCTCGGCAAGGTCGCGCAGCACCGCCAGCGGATCGGCGCCGGAGGCGTGGAGCTCGGCGAGCTCGGCGAGGGCCGCCCGCGCATCGCCGCGCATCACCGCCTCGAAGAGGTCGAGCACCCGGCCGCGGTCGGCGAGGCCGAGCATCACGCGCACCGCCTCCCGCCCGACGGCCTCCGCCCCCTGGCTCTGGGCGATGGCCTGATCGAGCAGCGACAGCGCGTCGCGAACCGAGCCCTCGGCGGCCCGCGCGATCAGCGCCAGCGCGTCCGGTCCCACCGCCACGCCCTCGGCCCCGGCGATGCGCGCGAGATGCGCGATCATCACCGCCGGCTCGACCCGGCGCAGGTCGTAGCGCTGGCAGCGCGACAGCACCGTGACCGGAACCTTGCGGATCTCGGTGGTGGCGAACAGGAACTTCACGTGCTCCGGCGGCTCCTCGAGCGTCTTCAGCAGCGCATTGAAGGCCGAGGTGCTCAGCATGTGCACCTCGTCGATGATATAGACCTTGTAGCGGGCGGAGGCGGCGCGATAGGCGACCGAATCCACGATCTCGCGGATGTCGCCCACCCCGGTCCGGCTCGCCGCGTCCATCTCCAGCACGTCGACATGCCGCCCCTCGGCGATGGCTCGGCAGGGCTCGCAGACGCCGCAGGGCGCCACCGTCGCCCCCCCCCGCCCGTCCGGACCGACGCAGTTCAGCCCCTTGGCGATGATCCGCGCCGTCGTGGTCTTGCCGACGCCCCGCACCCCGGTCAGCACGAAGGCATGCGCGATGCGCTCGGCGGCGAAGGCGTTGGCGAGCGTGCGCACCATCGCGTCCTGGCCGATCAGATCGGCGAAGGTCGCGGGCCGGTACTTGCGCGCCAGGACCCGGTAGCCGGTGTCGGAGGTCTCGGACAAGGGGTTAGCCTTCGGATTCGCTGCGGGGAAAACCTAAGCGTCCCACCCGTCCGCGTCCACCGCCCTCAGAGCGCCCAGAGCACCGCGCCCGTCGCTGCGGTCGCGAGGCTGAGTGCTGCGGCGATGGCGGTGATGCGGCGGGTGCCCAGCGTCTCGACGCTCTGGCTCTCCAGCCGCGCGAGCGTGTGGCACGCGGCCTGGCGCGCCGCCCAGAAGATCGCCACAGCGATGGCAAGAAACAATGAGGCCGCGAGCTTGGGCACCCAGGTAGGCTCGAAGCTGCCGAAGACTGCCTTCAGCCCGATCGCCACCGCCACCGCGGCGAGCCCGGTGCGCAGCCATCCGGCATAGGTCCGCTCGTTGGCGAGCGTCGTGCGATCCTCGGCCCAGTCGGTGCGTCGCTCGGCCCAGTCGGTCTTGGCGTCGGTCTCGTCGCGCGCGTCCTTCATCGCCGCCCACCTTAGCAGCCCGCGCCCGGATGTCTCGCCCCACCGAACGCCCCGCGGCCCTCCCGCGCCACAGGCCCCGCGCCCGGCCTAGACTGCGCGACCGCCGCAGAAACCCCGAGGCATCCCATGACCGACACCACCGCCCCCCGCGCCGTCAAGCTCTGCGAGATCGACGCGAGCGCGCTCCCCCGCGACCGAACCGCCCTCGACGAGACGGCCCTCGCCGAGCTCGCGACCTCCATCGCCCTCTCCGGCCTGCGCCAGCCGATCGAGGTCTTCGAGAGCCAACCCGGCCCCGGCATCCTGCCCTACGGCCTGATCTCCGGCCTGCGCCGCCTGACCGCCATGCGCCGCCTCGCCGCAGGCGACCCCGACGCCACCGTCCCCGCCTTCGTCCGCACCCCCCGCGACGCCGCGCACGCCATGGCCGAGATGGTCGCCGAGAACGAGATCCGCGCCGACCTCACCCCGTGGGAGCGCGGCCGCATCGTTGTCGAGGCGCGCGACGCCGGCATCTTCGACACGCTCGACGCCGCCACAGCCGGCCTCTTCCCCGCGCTCGACCGCAACCGCCGGACCCGCGTCCGCGCCATCGCGGGCGTCGTCGACGAGCTCGGCGACGGCCTGCTGACCGACCCGCGCGCGCTCTCCCAGAACCAGATCCTGCGCCTCGCCACCGCCCTCGGCCACGGCCTCTACCCCGTCATCGAGCATGCGCTGCGCACCGCCCGCGACACCTCGCCCGACGCCCAGTGGCGCATCCTCCAGCCCATCGTCGCCGAGGCCGAGGAGGATACAAGCACAGCCGACGCGGCCCATCCGCACCTGAGGGCGCGCCCCGACCGCCCCGGCCGCCCCCGCCGCCTCGTCCACGTCCGCCGCGCGCTCACCATCCGCCGCGAGCGCCTCCCCGAAGGCTGGTCCCTCCGCTTCACCGGCCCCGACGCCACCGGCCCGCTGATGGACGACATCATGGACGAGGTCGAGCGGCTGTACGGACGGGAGGATTGAGGGGACGGGAGCTAACTTGCGCCAGGCGGGCGAGCTACCCGGGGCATCCGGCTTGAGACGGGCTCGGCGCAATTGTGCAAGACTTCGCGCTTCCGTGGGTCGGCGCACCGGACCCGCCCGGGATCGAGCGCGACAGGCGCCGGGCGAGCGCCTGCCCGTCCCGGCGGGCTGGCGCTGTGGCCATCCATGCGCTCCGATTGGGCGTCGGAGTGGCGTGGCGGCATAAAGCGCGCCGCAGGGGCGTTGCTCGCGCCCTCCCACGGGCAGGCGCGCGCCCGGCTCGCGCTGCACGTCTTGAGGCGTACGTCTGGGCTTCACCCCAACCGCTCCGCGATCCACATCTTGATCAGCGACTGGCGCGTCGCGCCGAGAT
>JBBQRM010000272.1:0-4641 GCA_038214855.1 Rhodobacterales bacterium
CGGAAATCGAGACGGTCGGCGACGTCTACTGATCTTTAAAAAATACGGCCCGAGTGGTCGTTTCGGAGGCCCGCGCCGGTGACCGCGCGGGCTTATTCGTGTCGAAAGCCGGGGCTCACAGGTCGAGTGCAGGCGTGAGGCCGGCCTCCTCCAGGTCCCAGCGCGCGGTCCAGCGTCGGGCCCGACGCTGAACCAACAGATAGTTGCGCTCGGCGACATAGAGGCCGCGCCGGCCGGGCAGCGGGTGCTGGCGGATCGGATGACCGCGAAGCGGCGCCTCGCCGAGTGCTGCCAGCGCACCGAGCGCCCGGGCGTAGGCGCGCGGCGGAGGTGGGTGCGAGATGCCTGAGGCTATGAGCTGGTGGAGCGGACCGGTCGCGGTGCGCATGGTGGCACGCGCGGCGAGATGAATCTCCCCCGAAAGCGCGGTGACGCGGGTCTCCGGCTGCGCGTGCAGGGCCATGAGCACGCGCAGGAGCTTCTGCCACTCTGCCCGGTGCGCCCGGCTCTGCCACTGGTCGCGCAGGTCGTCTTCAAAGCTCTCCATCCACGGGGTGAGCGCCATCGCGCGCTCGAGAAGCGACAGGCGTGGCCCGAGAAGCGGCACGCTCGACAGAAGGAGGACCCGGCGGCCGGCGCCCGCCTCGAGCGCTCGCTCGAGCAGCGGCCAGCCTCCGGGACCCAGGATCCGGTCCGGACGGCGCTCGGAGCGCAGGTCGGGGGCGATGATCCGCAGGCCCGGCAGGTCGAGCGACCACGTGAGGCTGCGGCCTTGGGGATCGAGGAACGGCGGGGGCAGGGGGCACGGACCCACGCCGAGTTGGAAGATCAGGAAATGCGTGCGGGCGGTGGCGAAGAGGCGGCGGCCGACGGCGCTGTCGAGCTTCGGGGCGGGCAGCGAGCCCCAGCCGTCGCAGATGTCGTGGTCGTCCCACATCGCGAGAGAGGGGACGCGCGCGGCGAGCCAGGCGAAGTCGGCCTGCGCGAACTGGGCGGTGTAGCGGGCGAAGAAGGCCGCGTCGAGGGCGCGGGTCATCGCCGCGAGCTCTGCCTCGGGTGGGTCTGAGGACACCGACTTCGGCCAGTCGCGGGACAGCGGGTGCGCCCGCGGCACCTCGTCGGCGTAGATCTGATCGCCGCCGTGCAGCAGCAGATGGAGGGGCGCCTCCCGGTGCCGCTCGCCCAGCCGTCGCCACATGGCGTTGCGGGTCTCGTCGGGGCGGTCGAGGTCGCCGTGCTCCTGGCCGTTGCACGAGACATAGGCGAGGTTGACGTCGCCGCTGAAATCCGCCGCGACGGGATAGCGCGTGCCGTCGAGCGTATACCAGGCGTCTGCGATAGCCGGCAGCGTGAAGCGGTAGCCGAAGACGCCTTGCCCCGCGCAGCCGTGGACGAGCGCAGGCCGGGCACGGCCGCCCGGGGTGACGATGTCGCCCGGAGGCGTGTGCCCGGGCCGCACGACGATGGCGGCGAGATCGAGGCCGGCGGGGCCGTAGCCGCGCAGATAGAGGATCGGGCCGGACAGGTGCGGCGCCGTCATGCCGCCGTCCGGCGGTCGGGCCTCACCCCCGCCGGCGCCGGCCTTCGCGGCGGCCGCGGGCGCCGGCCTCGACCTCGCCTTCGGCGAGGGGGGCCTTGTTGGCGCGGATCCAGGCGGCGCCGTTGGGGTCGTGGTCCATCAGCATGTTGGCGGCGCGGATCGCGTCCATCTCCTGCGGGCGGATCGGGTTCATGATCGCCGAGGTCATGCCGGAGGCGATCGCCATCGGCAGGAAGGCCGCGTTGATCGCGTGGCGGTTGGGCAGGCCGAAGGAGACGTTGGAGGCGCCGCAGGTGGTGTTGACGCCGAGTTCCTCGCGCAGGCGCCGCACCAGCGTGAAGACCTGGATGCCGGCGGTGGCGAGCGCGCCGATGGGCATCATCAGCGGATCGACGACGATGTCATGCGCGGGGATGCCGAAATCGGCGGCGCGCTCGACGATGCGCCTGGCGACCGCGAAGCGCACGTCGGGGTCCATCGAGATGCCGGTGTCGTCGTTGGAGATCGCGACGACGGGGACGTTGTATTTCTTGACCAGCGGCAGGACCCTCTCCAGCCGCTCCTCCTCGCCGGTGACCGAATTGAGCAGCGGGCGGCCCTGGCACATCTCGAGCCCGGCCTCGAGCGCGCCGGGAACACTCGAGTCGATGCACAAGGGAACGTCGACAAGCGCTTGAATGAGCTCGATCATCTGCCGCATCAGCGGCGGCTCGGTCTCGTTGGGATTGGGGTTGGAATTGTAGACGACGCCGGCGTTGACGTCGAGCATGGTGGCGCCGGCGGCGACCTGGGCGAGCGCGTCGGCCTCGACGGTGGAGAAGTCGCCGGCCTCGAGCTGGGCGGCGAGCGCCTTGCGCCCGGTGGGATTGATCCGCTCGCCGATCACGCAGAACGGCTGGTCGAAGCCGATGATCGCGGTGCGGGATTTCGACTCGACGATGGTGCGGGTCATGCGACGCGGGTCCTCAGGGTTTCGAGATGTGCCCAGAGGGCGGGATCGGTGAAATCGGCGATGACCTGATGTGCCCCGGCCGCGCGCAGCGCCTCGGTGCCGAGGCTGCCCGTCATGCCGAAGACATGCGCACCCGAGCCGCGGGCGGCGCGCAGGCCGGAGGGCGAATCCTCGAAAGCCACCGCCTGCGAGGGGGTGACGCCGAGCATGCGCATCGCGGTGATATAGGGAAGCGGATCGGGCTTGGGCCGCGCGCATTCGTCGCCGATCACCAGCGTCACCAGCCGCGCGTCTAGGCCTGCGGCCGAGAGCATCGCAAGGGCGTTCTCGCGCGGCGCGTTGGTCACGACCGCGGTGTCCGCGCCCACGGCCTCGGCCCAGTCCAGCAGCTCGGCGATGCCTGCCACCGGCTCGACCCGCGCGCCGAGGGCCTCGCGGAACATCGCCTCCTTGCGGTCGGCGAGGGCGGTGTGCTCGTCGGGCACGTCGGGGAAGTGGCGGGCCATGATCTCGATATTCGGCTTGCCCATGATCGTGTCGCGGTATTCCTCGAAGCTGAGGCCGCGGCCGCGCTCGGCAAGGATCGCCGCGAAGGCCGCGTGGTGCAACGGATCGGTGTGGACCAGCGTGCCGTCGAGATCGAAGAGCAGCCCTATTCGCGTCATGCCCGCGCCCGGGCCCGGGCAGCGGTGGCGGACGCGGTGTAGTCGGTGGTCGCGGCGATGCCGCCGAGCGGAAAGAAATGCACGCGCTCGATCGCGAACTGGGGGTGTGCGGCCTTGTGCCGGGCGAGCTCGGTCAGGATCTCGGTCGGCTCGAACGGGGTCATCAGCTTGGTGAGGTCGGCGGCCCGGCGCTGGAGCACGCGCAAGGAGGGGCCGACGCCGCAGGCCATGGCGAACTTGATCATCGTCTGGAGCTTGGCCGGGCCTGCAATGCCGATATGGACGGGCAGGGTGACGCCCGCGGCACGGATCCGCTCGGCCCATGCGATCACCGGCTCGGTCTCGAAGCAGAACTGCGTGACGATGGCCATCGACGCGTCGGTGCGGCTCTGGAAAGCGTTCTTCCAGGCCAGCGCGGCCGAGACCTGCGTCTCGCCACCGTCCCGGTCGATGTCGCGGTTGCCCTCCGGATGGCCGGCGACGTGCAGATGCGTGAACCCGCGCGCGTCGAAGAGCCCGGTCTCGAGCAGCTGCATCGAATCGGTGAAGGCGCCGCGCGCGGTGGTGATGCCGCCGGCGAGCACCAGGGCCTGGCGCACGCCGACATCCGAGTAGGCTGCGATCATCCGCGCGAGCTCGTCGCGATCGGTGATGCCCCGAGCAGGGAAATGCGGCATCACCGCGAAGCCTTCGTCGGTCAGGCGGCGAGCGGTGGCGAGCATCTCGGAGAAGTCGGTGCCGTCGAGATGCGCGAGATAGACGCGGGTGCCCTGGGGCAGGATCGTGCGGAAGTCCTCGATCCGGGCTGCCGTGCGCGGCATCACCTCGATGGAGAAATCCTCGAGGAAGCGCGCGACCGCGGTGCCGTCGGGGGGCAGGGCCGCGGCGGGTCTGCGGGCAAAGGACAGGATATTCGCCATCATCTCGCTCCAGCGCATCGGACCCTGCGCGTCAGGGTGTGGGCTCAGCCCAGCCGTCGTTGTCGATCAGCCGCCTGACCGCGGCCGCATCAAACGCCGCATCCAGACGCGCCGCTTCGCCGGAAGCGACATCCGCGGGCTCGCCATCGACAGGATAAGGCGTGCCCTTGCGCCATTCTGCGAGATAGGCGTCTGCATCGCGGGCGCCGACCCGCATCGCGCAGCGGTCGATGGCCTGCTCGAAGCGTTCGGGGAGCTGGACCTTCGCCGCCCGCCTGCCGGTGCCGACGATCACCTGGGCCGGGTTGTCGCGCCAGTAGACGATGGTGACCTCGGGCATGGGACGCGGGGCTTTCGCGGAAACGGATGGCTAACGACGTTTGCAGTTAACCGTTGCCGAAGAAGAATTCCAGATGTATCGTGATTGCTGCAAACTTCATTGTCGGTATGGACCGGTGCACATGACCAATCTGCCCAAGGCTCTTCCGAGCCTCTCGTTTGAATTTTTCCCCCCTCATTCTCCCGAAGCGAGCCTCAGGCTCTGGCGTTCGGTCGAGCGTCTGG
>JBBQRM010000273.1:0-4631 GCA_038214855.1 Rhodobacterales bacterium
ATGACGTGCTGGTCGCGGCGCCGCTGGTCGCGCCGCTGGAGGGTACGGGGTTTGCGCGGATTTCGGCTGTGCCGCCGCCGTGGCAGTTCACCGCGTTGCGTTGAATCGCTTGCGCCTGCTCCTATCTTAGGTCCAGGACCAACGGGACGCGCTTTTCGCCTGATCGGTCGCATAGGAGAGTAGGTCGTGGGAAACACCAAAAACATCGCGTTCTGGATCATCCTCTTCCTGCTGATGGTGGCGCTGTTCAATGTCTTCTCGAACGGCAGCCGGACCAGCATGGGCCGCGAGATCACCTATTCCGACTTCCTCAACCGCGTCGAATCCGGCCAGGTTGCCTCCGTCAGGCTCGACGGCGAGCGCGTCTATGTGACCAGCGTCGATGGGGTCGCCTTCCAGACCGTCCAGCCGCGCAACACCGACGTGCTGCCCGACCTGCGCGAGAACAACGTCGAGATCCAGGCCGCACCGCAGGAGCAGTCGGGGTTCCTCTCCGCGCTCGGCCTGTGGCTGCCGTTCCTGCTGTTGATCGGCGTCTGGATTTTCTTCATGAACCGGATGCAGGGTGGCGGGCGCGGCGGCGCCATGGGCTTCGGCAAGTCCAAGGCGAAGCTTCTGACCGAGAAGTCCGGCAAGGTCACCTTCAACGACGTCGCCGGCATCGACGAGGCCAAGGAGGAGCTCGAGGAGATCGTCGAGTTCCTGCGCGACCCGCAGAAGTTCTCGCGCCTCGGCGGCCGCATCCCCAAGGGCGCGCTGCTGGTGGGGCCTCCGGGCACCGGCAAGACGTTGCTCGCCCGCGCCATCGCCGGCGAGGCGGGCGTGCCGTTCTTCACGATCTCGGGGTCGGACTTCGTCGAGATGTTCGTGGGCGTGGGTGCTTCCCGCGTGCGCGACATGTTCGAGCAGGCCAAGAAGAACGCGCCCTGCATCGTCTTCATCGACGAGATCGACGCGGTCGGGCGCCACCGCGGCGCGGGCTATGGCGGCGGCAACGACGAGCGCGAGCAGACGCTGAACCAGCTCCTCGTCGAGATGGACGGGTTCGAGGCCAACGAGGGCGTGATCCTGATCGCCGCGACCAACCGGCCCGACGTTCTCGACCCTGCGCTGCTGCGCCCCGGCCGCTTCGACCGGCAGGTGCAGGTGACCAATCCCGACATCAAGGGCCGCGAGAAGATCCTCGCGGTGCACGCCCGGCGGGTGCCGATGTCGGCGGATGTCGATCTGCGCATCATCGCCCGCGGCTGCCCCGGTTTCTCCGGCGCCGATCTGGCCAACTTGGTGAACGAGGCAGCGCTGTTGGCGGCGCGCACCGGCAAGCGCTTCGTCACCATGGCGGATTTCGAGAACGCCAAGGACAAGGTGATGATGGGCGCCGAGCGCCGCTCGATGGTGATGTCCGACGAGGAGCGCAAGCTCACCGCCTATCACGAGGCGGGCCACGCCATCGTCGGGCTCAATTCCGCGGAGCACGATCCGATCCACAAGGCGACGATCATCCCCCGTGGCCGCGCCCTCGGCCTCGTGCTGAGCCTGCCCGAGCGCGACCAGCTGTCGGTGACCAAGACCAAGTACAAGTCGATGATCTCCATGGCGATGGGAGGCAAGGTCGCCGAGGAGCTGACCTTCGGCCCGGACCAGGTGACGAGCGGGGCAGCTTCCGACATCCAGCAGGTGAGCCGGATCGCCCGCGCGATGGTCACGCAGTTCGGCATGTCCGACAAGCTCGGCAACATCGATTACGCCGGCCAGCAGATGACCTATCTGGGCCCGACCGGCGGCGGGGTGAACGCGGGTCCCGACACCCACGAGATGATCGACGGCGAGGTCCGGGCGATCGTGGACGAGGGTTACGAGACCGCGCGGCGCATCCTGACCGAGAAGCGCGACGATCTGGTTCGCCTCGCCGAGGGGTTGCTGGAATACGAGACGCTGACCGGCAAGGAGATCGGCCGGGTCATCGCCGGCCTGCCGCCGACCGATCCGGGGGGCGATGCCTCCGCCGACAGCGGCGAGACCGGCCTCTCGTCGATCCCGAAGACCGGCAAGGCCGCGCGCCCCTCGCGCGGCGACCAGGGAATGGAGCCGGAGCCCGCGACCTGAGCGGCAAGGCTTTTCATCGGCAACAGGGGCGGACGTTCCCGCAGTGCGGATAGGCGCCGAGCTCCCGCCGGTCGCCGTCGGCGCGGTCGGTGGCAGCGGGACGCGGGTGATCGCGGGCCTGCTTCGCCGGGCCGGGGTGGAGATGGGCGGCGATCTCAACGCCGCCAACGACAACCTGTGGTTCACGCTCCTGTTCAAGCGGCTGGAGGTGCTCGTGGCGCCCGGCGATGAGTTGGCCCGGCTCTTCACGCTCTTCCGGGCCCGGATGCGCGGCGAGGCCGATCTCCTGCGGCAGGACGAGGCGTGCCGCACCCTCGCCGACCTCGCCGCCGTCGCACGGCCGCAGCATCCGCAGCTCTGGCTCGCCCGGCGCGCGGAGAGCTTCACGGGCGCGCCGGTCTCGTCCGCGCCTGCGGCGGGGTGGGGCTGGAAGGAGCCGAACACCCATGTCGTGGTCGAGCGGCTGCTCGAGCTCGACCCGTCGCTGCGGTATGTCCATGTGATGCGCAGCGGGCTCGACATGGCCTTCAGCGTCAACCGCAACCAGCTCGGCCTGTGGGGGGAGGTGTTCCTCGGCCGCGAGGTCGCGGCCGGACCCCGCGACGCGCTGGCCTATTGGTGCGCGGTCCACCGGCGCATGGCGCGGATCGCGGCGCGGTTTCCCGAGCGCGTGCTTCTTTTCGACTTCGACGCGATGTGCGACGTGCCCGCGCCGGAGGCAGCGCGGCTGCTCGCCTTCTGCGGGCACGAGCTCGGCGGCGAGGATCTGGCGGACTTCGCCGCCGGGGTCCGGGTGCCCGCCTCGCGCGGCGGCTTCCGCGGCCACGGAACCGGGGATTTCGCGCCCGAAGACTTGGCCTATGTGGCGCAACTGGGCTATCCGGTGGACTGACCGCGCGACCCGGGAGAACCGCCGATGCCGATCCTCGAGCCCACCGACATCACCGGCACCGTGGTCTTCCTCGGCATCGTGCCCGATCGCGGCATCTCGCTCGAATCGGTGGCGCAGGCGCGCGTCGAGGCGCGGTTCGAGGGGCTGGCGGGCGAGAGCCATTCGGGCCTCGTGCGCGCCTCCTGCAGCCGGGTGACGGCGCAGTATGCGAAGGGCACGCCGATCCGCAACACTCGCCAGCTCAGCATCCTGTCGCGCGAGGAGCTGGCGGCGGTCGCCGCGGCGATGGGGCTCGAGGCGCTGGCGCCGGAATGGGTCGGGGCGAACCTGGTGCTCGAGGGCGTGCCCGAGCTCACGCTGCTGCCGCCGGCGTCGCGGCTGATCTTCGCGGGCGGGGTCAGCCTGACCGTCGACATGGAGAACGGCCCCTGCCAGCTGCCGGCGCGGGTGATCGAGGGCAGGCACGCGGGGCGGGGTGCTGCCTTCCGCAGCGCCGCCGCCGGGCGCAGGGGGGTGACGGCATGGGTCGAGCGGGAGGGACGGATCGAGCTGGGGGAGAGCGTGCGGCTGCACGTGCCCCCGCAGCGGCTCTATCCGCCGCTGTCCGCTGCGCCCTGATCCCGCCGACGCCGGGGTGTCTGTCGCACGGTGTCGCACTGTGCGACAGACACGGGACCATTGAAATCGTTTAGAAAAAATCTGCGTTTTTACCCGACGTTAACGAGGTCCGCCGCCCGGGCGGCCCCGGCCGGGCGGGCGGACCTCGCGCGCCTTACCAGCTGCCGGTGTTCTCCATGCTCGCCCAAGGCTCGGCCGGGGCCTTGGCCTCGCCCTGCTGCAGCAGCTCGACGGAGATGCCGTCGGGGCTCTTGACGAAGGCCATGTGTCCGTCGCGCGGCGGCCGGTTGATCGTCACGCCCGCGTCCTGGAGCTTCGCGCAGGTCGCATAGATGTCGTCCACCCGGTAGGCGAGGTGGCCGAAGTTGCGGGCGCCCTCGGCATCGACCTTCTCGTCCCAGTTCCAGGTCAGCTCCACGTCGGCGGTGCCGTCGTCCTGGCCCGGCGGGCAGAGGAACACCAGCGTGAAGCGGCCCTTCTCGTTCTCGTTGCGCCGCCGCTCCACGAGCCCCAGCAGGTCGCAGTAGAAGCGCTTGGCCGCGTCGATGTCGCTGACCCGCACCATCGTGTGCAGATATTGGATCGTCATATTGAGTGTTCCTCGCCTGATCATGCTATATCTAGTCGGAGCGATTCCCCGACAGCGCGAGACCATCCCATGCCTCTGACCCCCGAACAACAGGCCGAGATCGACGCGTCCCGCGCCGACCCGACCCAGACGCTGCGCGCCACGGCGCCGGGCATGGAGGCCTGGCTGCACGCTGCGGTCCCGGTGCTCGACCACGGCTTTGTCCGCGTGATCGACTACATGGGCAACGACGCCGCGATCACCCAGGCGGCGCGGGTCAGCTACGGGGCGGGGACCACCCACACCCGCGACGACGCCGGGCTGATCCGCTACCTGATGCGGCACTGGCACTCGACGCCCTTCGAGATGTGCGAGATCAAGCTCCACGTGAAATTGCCGGTCTTCGTCGCGCGGCAGTGGATCCGGCACCGCACGGCGAACGTCAAC
>JBBQRM010000274.1:0-4629 GCA_038214855.1 Rhodobacterales bacterium
GCGACGAGCCGCACCACCTCAACTCCGCGTTCCGCCTGGACCGCTTCGCCACCGGCGCGCTGCTGGACGAGCGCGGCGCCGGCGCGCAGCCCAATCTGCTCTGATGCGGATCGCCTGTCCGCATTGCGGCGAGCGCGGCAACCTGCCCACGGTCGAGGACGTGTGCGAGGGTGGCATGGCCCTGATGCCGATGATCGGCCGCGCCCGGCTGCTCAGGATGTGGGGCGGCGTGATGGACATGTCGATGGACGGCTCGCCCTTCATCGACCGCACCCATATCGACGGGCTCTATTTCAACGGCGGCTGGTGCTACGGCGGCTTCAAGGCGACGCCGGCCTCGGGCTTTGCCTATGCGCATCTGCTCGCGACCGGCGCGCCGCATCCCACGGCCACGGAGTACCGCCTCGACCGCTTCCTGCGCGGCGCCATGATCGACGAGAAGGGCGTGGGCGCCCAGCCCAACCTGCACTGAGGAGGCGCGCATGATCATCGACCATCCCCATCTGGGGCCCCGCGACGCGGCGGAGTTCGTCTATCTCGGCGACGCGCGCCTGATCGACCGCCCGGACCCGGACGCGCCGGACGCAGCACGGCACTTCCACGACTACCTCTACCTGCGCGACAACCCAGCGGGTCCGCACCGCGAGCTCTGGTACCACGAGCAGGGCGACCGCTCGTGGCTGGTCCTCACCCGCGACACGCTGACCCACGAGATCACCCGCGTCGAGCTCGCCCGCGACGTCGCCCTCGCCCAGGGACGCGGCCGATGACCGACGCGCTGCCGCTGCCCGTCGCCCTCCGCCGCGATGCGCGCCCCGAGTCCGCGCGCGGCCTCCAAGCCCATCGCCTCGCCGGCGGTCTCGTCGACCGCAGCCGCACGCTGTCCTTCCGCTTCGACGGCCGGCAGTTCACCGGCCACTTCGGCGACACGCTCGCCTCGGCGCTGCTGGCGAACGGCGTTCGCCTGGTGGGCAGGTCCTTCAAGTACCACCGCCCCCGCGGCATCTTCACCGCCGGCTCCGAGGAGCCGAACGCGCTGGTCGAGCTGCGCACCGGCGCGTACCGCGAGCCGAACACCCGCGCGACCGTGGCCGAGCTCTTCGACGGGCTGGAGGCTTTGAGCCAGAACCACCGCGGCTCGCTCGGCTTCGACCTGATGGCGGCGAACGACCTTCTCTCGCCGTTCCTGACCGCGGGCTTCTACTACAAGACCTTCAAGTGGCCGAAGGCGTTCTGGGAGAAGCTCTACGAGCCGGTCATCCGCGCCTCCGCCGGCCTCGGCCGCCTCTCCGGCGAGCCCGATCCCGACACCTACGACAAGGGCTTCCTCCACTGCGACGTGCTGGTGATCGGCGCGGGTCCCGCCGGCCTCGCCGCGGCGCTCGCGGCCGGCCGCGCCGGGGCGCGGGTGATCCTCGCCGACGAGGACTTCCGCTTGGGCGGCAGGCTCAACGCCGAGACGCTCACCGTCGCCGGCCAGCCGGGCGCGCTCTGGGCGGAACAGGCCGCGGCCGAGCTCGCGTCGATGCCGAACGTCCGGCTGATGCCGCGCACCACCGTGCTCGGCGGCTTCGACCACGGCATCTGGGGCGCGCTCGAGCGCATGACCGACCACCGCGCCGACGCCGAAGGCAAGCCCCGCCAGGTGCTCTGGCGCATCTACGCGCGGCGCGCGATCCTCGGCGCAGGCGCGATCGAGCGCCCCATCGCCTTCGGCAACAACGACCGCCCCGGCGTGATGCTCGCGGGCGCCGTGCGCACCTATGCCAACCGCTGGGGTGTTGCGCCGGGGCGGCGGATCGCCGTCTTCACCAACAACGACGACGGTTGGCGCACCGCCGCCGATCTCGCCGGCCACGGCGTCGAGATCGCAGCGGTGATCGACACCCGCGCGGGCCAGCCGTGCCTCGCGCTGCCCGGCGTCCCGGTCTTCATGGGCGAGGCCGTCGCCGACACGCACGGACGCAAGGCGCTCGCGCGGATCACGCTGGCCAGCGGCCGGCGGATCGAGGCCGACTGCCTCGCCGTCTCCGGCGGCTGGAACCCCAACGTCCACCTCACCTGCCACCAGCGCGGCCGGCCCGAATGGCGCGAGGACATCGCCGCCTTCGTGCCCCCGCGCGATCTGCCCAACGGCCTCACGGTCGCGGGTGCGGCGAACGGCGCACTGTCGCTGGCCGCGGCGCTGGCCGAAGGCCGCGGCGCCGCCGAGGCCGCGACCGAAGGCCTCGGCTTCACCCCCGCCAAGGCGCCGCAGCCCCGCGCCGAGGACGAGCCCGTCGCAATCTCCGCCTTCTGGCACGTCGGCGCCAGCCGGGCGCGCGCCTGGATCGACCTGCAGAACGACGTCACCGTCAAGGATATCGCCCTCGCCCAGCGCGAGGGCTTCCGCGCGGTCGAGCATCTGAAGCGCTACACCACGCTCGGCATGGCCACCGACCAGGGCAAGACCGCCAACGTCCTCGGCCTCGCGATCATGGCCGAGCTGACGGGGCGTACGATCCCTCAGACCGGCACCACCGTCTTCCGCCCGCCCTACACGCCGGTCGCCATCGGCGCCTTCGCCGGGCGCGCGCGCGGCAAGGACTTCCGCCCCGTCCGCCTCACCCCCAGCCACGCCTGGGCCGAGGAGCGGCGCGCCGTCTTCGTCGAGACCGGCGCCTGGCTGCGCGCGCAGTGGTTCCCGCGCGAGGGCGAGACCCACTGGCGCGAAAGCGTCGATCGCGAGGTCCGCATGACCCGCGCCTCGGTCGGCGTCTGCGACGTGACCACGCTCGGCAAGATCGACATCCAGGGCCGCGACGCCGGCGAGTTCCTCAACCGCGTCTATGCCAACGCCTTCGGCAAGCTCGCGGTCGGGCGCACCCGCTACGGGCTGATGCTGCGCGAGGACGGCATCGCGATGGACGACGGCACGACCGCCCGGCTCGGCGAGCGTCACTACCTGATGACCACCACCACCGCCAACGCCGTCGCGGTCTTCCGCCACCTCGAGTTCTGCCGCCAGTGCCTGTGGCCCGGGCTCGACGTGCACCTGATCTCGGTGACCGACGGCTGGGCACAATACGCGGTCGCGGGCCCCAATTCCCGCGACCTCCTGCGCGAGATCGTCGATCCCGAACACGACATCTCCAACGAGGCTTTCCCCTTCATGGCCTGCGGCGAGGTCACGGTCTGCGGCGGCACGCGCGCGCGGCTCTTTCGCATCTCCTTCTCGGGCGAGCTCGCCTACGAGCTCGCGGTGCCGGCCCGCTACGGCGACGCGCTGATCCGGGCGCTGATGCGCGCGGGCGCGCCCTTCGACGTCGTGCCCTACGGAACCGAGGCGCTCGGGGTGATGCGCGTCGAGAAGGGCCATGCCGCCGGCAACGAGCTTAACGGTCAGACCACAGCGCGCGACCTTGGCCTCGGCGCGATGGTCTCCAGGAAGAAAGACTGCATCGGCAAGACCCTCTCCGAGCGCCCCGCGCTCAATCGCGACGACGGGCTGCGGCTGATGGGCTTCCGCCCGGTGGACCGCAGCCTGGGCCTGGTCGCAGGGTCGCATTTCGTCGGCTTCGGCCGGGAAGCCGTGACCGCGAACGACGAGGGCTGGATGAGCTCGGTCGCCTTCTCGCCCACGCTCGGACATTCCATCGGCCTCGGCTTCATCAGGCGCGGCGAAGCGCGGCGCGGCGAGACGGTGCGCGCGGTCGACCTGCTGCGCGGCACCGACATGGCGGTCGAGATCGTGTCGCCGCATTTCGTAGACCCCGAAGGAGACCGCCTCCGTGGCTGACCTCACCCTCGCTGCCACCTCGGCGCTGGGCGGCTACCGGACCGAGATCGGCGGCGTCCGGCTCGCCGAGCGCACGGGTCTTGCCATCGTCTCCATCGCCGTGCCCCGCGACGGCGAGGCGGCGCTCGCCGAGGCACTCCAAGCGGGTTTCGGCGCCGATCTTCCGCGGCCCGGACGCTCCAGCCTGTCGCGGGACGGCGCAACGAGGCTCCTCGGCATGGCCGCCGACCAGCTCTTCGCCGTCTTCGACCACGAAGGCCCCGATGCCGCCCGCGGGGTCGGCGCGGCCCTCGGCACCGCCGCCTACGCCTCCGACCAGAGCGACGTCTGGGTCGCGCTCCGCCTCGAGGGCGCCGCGGTGCGCCGCGCGCTCGAACGCATCTGCCCGCTCGACCTCCACGCGGATGCCTTCGCCGAGGGGCAGGTCGCGCGCACTGTCATCGAGCATCTAGGTGCGATCGTCCTGCGCGACGGGCCGCACGCCTTAACGCTGTTCTCGGCGCGGTCCTCGGCGCGGGCCTTCCTGCACGCGCTCGAGACGTCGCTGCGCAACGTCGCCTGAAGGCGCCCTCCGAAAACCTCCAGCGCCGTGCCACCTGTCACGGCGTCAAGTCGTAGCACTCCACGACCCGCAGGTACGGCAGCCCCGCCGCGTCATTGAGCGCGCGCACCACTGCCTCCGATTCCGCCTCGAAGATGCACATGCACCGCCCGTCCCCGGGTATGAAGGCTGTCCGGACGTAGGTGATCGGGGTGCCGGTCTCCCGCATCGCGACGGCCTCGCGCTGTGCTGCGTCCTTGGCATCGCCGAGACCGTCCAGGCTGATGCCGCTCAGGTCCCGCTCCACCAT
>JBBQRM010000275.1:0-4600 GCA_038214855.1 Rhodobacterales bacterium
AGGTTTTCGGAGACGACGCGGAAGTCTCCGGCGGTCTCGTCGTATTCGACCCGGCGGACCACCGTGTCGAATCGGATCCAGTCGCGCACGCCCGCCTTGCTCACCCGCCCCTCGATGTAATCGAAGAGCACGGCACGCGGCGGATAGGAGGCGATGGCGCGGCCGAAATGCTCCTCGAAGGTGTAGTCGGCGAACTCCAGCCCCTCCTTCGGGCCGTTCGACCACAGGTAGCGGTACATGCTGCCGTGCACCGGCTCGCCGTTCTCATCGAGCCCGGTGCGCCAGCTGTAGTTCCACAGGCCGCCCCAGGTCGATTGCTTCTCGAAGCAGACGATCTGGGGTATCTCCGCGCCCTGCTGCGCCGCCGCCTGAAAGGCGCGCAGCTGCGCCAGCCCCGCGGGACCGGCCCCGATCACGGCAATTCTCTTCGTCATTCGTCTCTCCCCGTTGGCGTTCCCGGTCCTTCCAGACTGGACCAATTCCGACCAAAACCGCCGCTCGCGTTGCGAGCGCGTCCCCGAAGGAAGACTGCCGCACCTGCGGAGTGTTTTCCAGTCAAAACCGCGGATCGGGGCACCGGCAGGCGGATGAGCGGGTTTGACCTTTGCAAACCGCCGGAAACGCGGTAGCTTCTTCTGTCTCGAGAACCGAATAATCGGCAAGAGTGGTCTAAAATCGGTCCGGTCAAGATCGACCAGCAGGGGAAAGAATCATGATCGCAAAGCTCTTTGGGCAATCCGTCGGCCGTCGGCGGTTCCTCGCCTCGACGGCGGCGCTCGGAGCCTTCGGCGCGCTGGCGCCGCGCCGCGCCTTCGCGCAGGAAAAGGTGGTGAAGATCGGCTTTCTCGCGCCCCTGACCGGTGCGGTGGCGGCCTGGGGCAGACCGGGCCTCGACGGCTGCCGCATCTGGGCGGAATGGGTGAACGCCGAGGGCGGCGTCGACATCGGCGGCGAGCCGCACATGGTCGAGTTCATCGCCTACGACGACGAATACGACCCGTCCAAGGCGCGCACCGGTGCCACCAAGCTGATCCGCGAGGACGACGCCAAGTTCGTCATGATGCTCGGCGGCGACACCTGGCCGGGCGCCCAGCCGGTCGCCGACCAGACGGGGATGCTGTTCTCGACGCTCCTGCCCTCGGACCTCGACCCGGACACGGAGATGCTGATCGCACCGGCCGAGGTGCATCCGATCTACAACGTCACCGGGGTGCAATGGCTGGCCGAGACCCATCCCGACCTGAAGACCGCGGTGATCTGCGCCCAGGACGATGCGCTCGGCCTGCCGTCGGTCGCGACGTATCTGGCGGCCTTCGAGGCGGCGGGGATCGAAATGCTGGAGGAGCCGCTCCTGTTCGATCCGGCGACCACCGATTTCGCGCCCGTGGTCACGCGGCTGATCGCGCAGAACCCCGACATCGTCTGCCTCGACACCTGCTATGCCGACTATGTGCATCCGCTGTGCGAACAATTGTTCCAGCAAGGCTACAAGGGCCAGATCATCTCCTGCACCGCGGATTTCTACGACCAGATCATCGAGAAGACGAGCGCGGAGTTCATGGAGGGCTTCATCTTCCAGTTCCCCGATTTCGACGATCCCGCGCTCGAGGCCGAGGACATCAACTTCAGCCGGCCGGCCGAGTTCTACGCCGAGTTCATCAAGCGCCATCCCGGCCAGTGGGGCGCGGTCAGCTGGGAATACGCCTCGATCATGGACCTCTGGAAGGCCGCAGCCGAAAAGGCCGGCTCGGTCGAGCCCGATGACGTGCTCGCGGCGATGAAGGAAGGCGGCAAGGGCGCGCATGCCTTCGGCACCGCCGACTGGTGGGGCCGCGACCTCTTCGGCATCGACAACGCGCTCGTCGGCAACTGGCCGGTGGTGGTGATCGAGGGCGGCAAGGCCCGCATCAAGGCGATGAAGTCGATCCCCGCCTGGTACGCCGAGCATGGCGAGCTGCTGAAGAAGCACATGGGCGACTACGGCCAGATGTGGGACCAGCGCGCCTGAGGGCGGGCGCATGGACCTGCTGGCGCAGACCGGGCTCAACGCCCTTTATGCGGCGAGCTACCTGTCGCTGGTCGCGGTGGGGCTGGTGCTGATCTTCGGGGTCATGGGGGTGATCAACTTCGCCCACGGCGAGCTGTTCATGCTCGGCGCCTATGCGGTCGTGGCGCTGCGGACGGACTTCGAGCTGCCGTTCCTCGCGGTGACGGCGCTCGCACTCGCCTTCGTCGGCTGCGTGGGGCTGGTGATGGAATGGGCGCTGTTCCGGCCGCTCAGGGGCAATCCGCTCGGCGGGCTCGCGGCCTCGATCGGGTTCCTGATGATCCTCCAGGCGCTGGTCTCGCTCGGCTTCGGCGTGCGCATGGCGCATGTGCCGCCGGTGACGCAGGAGATCATCGCCTTTTCCGACCGGGTGCGCCTGCCGGTGCAGCGGCTGTGGGTAATGGTGGCCGCGGTGGTGCTGCTCGGCGCGCTCTGGGCGTTCCTCAAGCGCACCCGCTACGGCTGGGCGCTGCGCGCGAGCGCCCAGGACGCCGAGGCCGCGGCCCTCCAGGGCATCTCGATCAACCAGACCGCGCGCATCGCGATGTTCATCGGCGCGGGCCTCGCAGGCGTCGCGGGGGCGCTGACGGCGCCCTTGATCTCGGTCAACCCCTACATGGGCCATTCGGTGATCGTCGCGGCCTTCATCGTCATCATCGTCGGCGGCGTCGGCTCGCTCGAGGGCGCGGTGATCGCCTCGGTGATCTATGCCTTCGTCCACACGTTCGTGACCACCTTCGCGGACGGGGTGATCGCCGACATCGTCGGGCTCGCGCTGATGCTCGCGGTGCTGATCGTGAAGCCCACGGGCCTGTTCGGGACCGCCGATCGTGCGTAGCGCGCTGCTCTGGGCGCTCGGGCTCGCGGCCCTGATCGCCCTGCCGCACGTCCTCAGCTTCTCGCAGCAGGAAATCCTGGTGTTCCTGACGATCAACGTGCTGCTGGTTGCCTCCTACCGGCTGCTGACGCTGACCGGCGAGTGGTCGCTCGGCCATGTGGTGATCATGGGGGTGGGCGCCTATGCCTCGGCGCTGCTGACCAAGCATTTCGGCCTCTTCGTGCCGGTCGCGATGATCGGCGGCGCGCTGACGGCGGCGCTGGCGGCCCTGCTGCTGAGTTTCCCGCTCTTTCGCATGAAGGGGTTCTACTTCCTGATCGGCAGCTTCGCTGCGGGCGAGATCATCCGGCTCGCGTGGAAGCGCTTCCGCGAGCCCTTCGGCGGCCCGAAGGGGCTGAAGCGGATCGAGCCGATGCCCGACATCGACCTCGGCTTCGTCTCCTTCAGCTTCTTCGAGCCGGTGGTCTATTACTACTTCGCGCTCGCGGTCGTCGCCGTCTGCCTCTGGATCATGTGGCGGATAGAGCGCTCGCCGATCGGCCTCACCTTCCACGCGGTGCACTGGCAGGACAAGCTCGCCTCCGCCTCGGGCGTGAACGTGCGCGCGTACCGCACGCTCGCCTTCGTCCTCGCCTCGGGCTTCGCGGGGCTGTCGGGGGCGCTGCTCGCGCATTACATCGGCACGATCAACCCGACGGGCTTCGACGTCGAGCAGATGGTCTTCGTGCTGACCTGGACCATCGTCGGCGGCACCGCGACCTTCTATGGACCCATCCTCGGCTGCGTCGTGCTGACGGTGCTCAACGAGATCGTGCTGCGCGAGCTCGGCTTCGAAACGCTCAGGCCGCTGATCTACGGGGCGATCCTGATCCTGTCGATCCTGTTCCTGCCGCAGGGCCTCGAGAGCCTGGTGGAGCGCGTCCGCCCCCGCCGCCGTACGGTGGTCCTCGAGCCTGCGGGGCGCGAGGCATGACCGAGACCCTGCTCGAGGTCGAGGGACTCACCATGCGCTTCGGCGGGCTGGTCGCCGTGGACGACTTGAGCTTCCGGGTGGCGCGGGGCCAGATCCACGGGCTGATCGGCCCCAACGGCGCCGGCAAGACCACCACCTTCAACATGATCTCGGGCTTCTACCGCCCCAGCGGGGGCCACGTCCGGCTCGGGGACGAGACGATCTCCGGCCTTCCGATGCACAAGGTGGCGCGGCGCGGCCTCGTGCGGACCTTCCAGCATTCGACGCTCTTCGCCGAGCTGAGCGTGCTCGAGAACGCGCTGATCGGCACGCACATGACGCATCCGCCGGGCATCCTCGCGGCGCTGACGGGGCGCGACGCCGTGCGCCGCAGCGACGCCCGCGCCCGCGCCGAGGAGGCGCTCGACTTCTTCGGCCTGCTCGGCCATGCAGGCGAAAAGGCCGGCGAGCTGCCGCACGGCCACCAGCGCGCGCTCGGCATGGCGGTGGCGCTGGCGGCAAAGCCAGTGCTGATCCTGCTCGACGAGCCCTTCACCGGCATGAACCCCGAGGAGACCCGGCGGATGATGGCGCTGATGGAGAAGCTGCGCGCGACCGGCATCACGCTGCTTCTGGTCGAGCACGACATGCACGCGATCATGGGCCTGTGCGACCGGATCACCTGCATGAGCTTCGGCAAGCTGCTAGCCGAGGGCGAGCCGGCCGAGATCCGCAGCCATCCGGCGGTGATCGAGGCCTATCT
>JBBQRM010000276.1:0-4591 GCA_038214855.1 Rhodobacterales bacterium
GTCGATGTCTCGGCCAAGCCCGCGACCGCGCGCGTGGCGATCGCCCGCGGCTGGGTCGCGATGGCGCCCAGGACGCTCGCGCTGGTCGCCGCCGGCACCGCGGCGAAGGGCGACGTGATCGGGGTGGCGCGGCTCGCGGGCATCATGGCGGCCAAGCGCACTGCCGATCTGATCCCGCTCTGCCACCCGCTTGCGCTGACGAAGGTGAGCGTGGACCTCGCGCCCGTGGAGGCCGAGAGCCGCGTCGAGATCGAGGCGCAGGTCGCGACCACCGGCCCGACCGGCGTCGAAATGGAGGCGCTGACCGCGGTCTCGGTCGCGGCGCTGACCGTCTACGACATGCTCAAGGCCGCCGACAAGGCGATGTCGATCGGCGGCATCCGCGTGGTGCTCAAGGACGGCGGCCGCTCGGGCCGCCTCGAGGCGCCGTGAGCGCGGAGGCGGCCGAGGTCTCGACCCGGATGCTCGACGTGGCGGAGGCCCATGACCGGCTGATGCGGCTCTTCGCGCCGCTCGAGGTCGAGACGGTGCCGCTCGCTGAGGCGGGCGGGCGCATCCTCGCGCGCGC
Organism: Rhodobacterales bacterium; assembly: GCA_038214855.1. Lineage (GTDB taxonomy): Bacteria > Pseudomonadota > Alphaproteobacteria > Rhodobacterales > Rhodobacteraceae > Amaricoccus. The sequence continues at coordinate 569 of JBBQRM010000276.1, forward strand.
CGTGACGGCGGCGCGGGCCCAGCCGCCCTTCGCGGCCTCGGCAATGGACGGCTACGCCGTGCGCGCGATCGACGCCGCCGCAGGCTCCCGGCTGCGGGTGGTGGGCACGTCCGCGGCGGGCGCGCGGTTCGAGGGCAAGGTCGGCGAGGGCGAGGCGGTAAGGATCTTCACCGGCGCGCCGGTGCCGCCGGGCGCGGATCTGATCGTGATCCAGGAGGACGTGGCGCGCGAGGGCGACACGATCGGGATCGCCGGCGACCGCGACCCCGGCCCCTACATCCGGCCCGAGGGCGCGGATTTCGCCGCCGGCGCGCGGGTCGAGGCGCCGCGGCGGCTCACGCCCGCCGACATCGCACTCATCGCCGCGATGAACGCGGGCAGCGTCGAGGTGACGCGCTGCCCGGTCGTGGCGCTGATCGCCACCGGCGACGAGCTCGTCACGCCCGGCGAGACGCCGGGGCCGGACCAGATCGCCGCCTCCAACAGCTACGGGCTGAAGGCGATGCTCGAGGCGGCGGGCGCCGAGGTCCGCCTCCTGCCCATCGCCCGCGACACGGCCGCGAACCTCGAGGCGGTGCTTGGGCTCGCGGCGGGCGCCGATCTGATCGCGACCCTCGGCGGCGCCTCGGTCGGCGACTTCGACCTCGTGCGCGGCACGGCGACCGGGCTCGGCCTCGCGCTCGACTTCTACAAGGTGGCGATGCGGCCGGGAAAGCCGCTGATCGCCGGCCGGCTCCACGGCGTGCCGCTGATCGGACTGCCGGGCAACCCGGTCTCGGCGATGGTGACGGGGCGGCTCTTCCTGGTGCCCGCGGTCGCGGTGATGCTGGGTCTCGGGGCCGCCGCGCCCGAGCGGCATGCGGCGCGGCTCGCGGGCGATCTCGGGCCGAACGGGCCCCGGACGCATTTCATGCGCGCGCGCGTCACGGCCGACGGCGCGGGCTGGCTCTGCGCGCCGTTCGAGCGGCAGGACAGCGCACTCCTCTCGGTGCTGGCCGAGGCCAATGCGCTGATGGTCCGACAGGCGCGGGCGCCTGGGATCGGGGCCGGAAACTCGGTTGAATTCATTTGGTTTCGATGAACCTATGATTGTATCAGCGGAAGCGGATTGACACAAAACGGGAACGTATCTAGAACGGCTCCAGGGGTTTCGCTGATGGAGACGACGATGCTGACCCGAAAGCAATACGACCTCCTGCACTTCATCCACCGCCGCCTTCAGAGCGAGGGGGTGCCGCCTTCGTTCGACGAGATGAAGGAGGCGCTCGACCTGCGCTCGAAATCCGGGATCCACCGGCTGATCACCGCGCTCGAGGAGCGCGGCTTCATCCGCCGCCTCGCGCATCGCGCCCGCGCCATCGAGATCATCAAGCTGCCCGAGAGCCTCGAGAGCGCCGGCGGCTTCCGGCCGGCGGTGATCGAGGGCGGCCGCCCCGAACTGCCGGAGGCGGCCCTGTTGCCCGAGGCGCAGTCGATCGAGCTGCCGGTGATGGGCCGCATCGCTGCCGGCACGCCCTTCGAGGCGATCCAGCAGGTCTCGCATTCCATCGCCGTTCCTTCGGCAATGCTCGCCAGCGCCGGGCGGCACTACGCGCTCGAGGTGAAGGGCGATTCGATGATCGAGGCCGGGATCAACAGCGGCGACATCGTGGTGATCCAGGAGCAGGCGACCGCGGTGAACGGCGAGATCGTCGTGGCGTTGATCGCGGGCGAAGAGGCGACGCTCAAGACCTTCCGCCGCCGCGGCACCACCATCGCCCTCGAGGCGGCCAATCCCGCCTACGAGACGCGCCTCTACCAGGACCACCAGGTCAAGGTCCAGGGCAAGCTCGTGGGCCTCATCCGCACCTACTGAGCGGATTACGACGATACCCGGTCGGAGCAACTCGTTAACGAAAAATGAAAACGCCGAATTTTTTCAATGAAAACAAAGGGCGGAGTCATGTTTCACAGTGAAAGACCGTGCAACCCCGCCGGGACCGTCGCCCACCGTGGGTCCTAGCCGTTGCCGCCGCGGGGGCATGCAAAGAGGCCGGCGTCGCGCGCTGCCTGGAACAGCGCCTTCGACTTGTTCACCGTTTCCTGGAACTCCGCCTCGGGCTCGCTGTCGGCGACGACGCCGCCTCCGGCCTGCACGTAGAGCGTGCCGTCCTTGATGACGCCGGTCCTGAGCGCGATGCAGATGTCCATGTCGCCCTGCGCCGCGAAATAGCCAACTCCGCCGCCGTAGACGCCGCGCTTCTCGCGCTCGAGCTCGTCGATGATCTGCATCGCGCGGACCTTGGGCGCGCCCGAGACCGTACCCGCCGGCAGGCCCGCGAGCAGCGCCGAGAGCGCGTCCTCGCCCTCTTCCAGCTCGCCCACGACGTTGGAGACGATGTGCATCACATGGCTGTAGCGCTCGACGATGAAGCGCTCGGTGGGCGTGACCGTGCCGATGCGCGCCACGCGACCGACATCGTTCCTCCCCAGGTCGAGCAGCATCAGATGCTCGGCGCGCTCCTTGGGATCGGCGAGGAGCTCGGCCTCCAGCTCTTCGTCCTCCGGTGGGGTCGCGCCGCGCGGCCTGGTTCCTGCGATCGGGCGGATCGTGACCTCGCTGCCCTTCACCCGCACCAGGATCTCGGGGCTCGCGCCGACTACCTGGAAGCCGCCGAAGTCGAAGTAGAACATGTAAGGGCTGGGATTGGTGCGCCTGAGGGCGCGGTAGAGCGCGAAGGGCGGCAGCTCGAACGGCTGGGCCCAGCGCTGGCTCGGCACCACCTGGAAGATGTCGCCGGCGGCGATGTAGCCCCGCGCCGTCTCGACCATCGCGAGGTAGTCCGCGCGGCTGGTGTTGGAGACGGGCTCCGCAGAGGCGGCGCCGGCGACGGGTGGCGGGGCGCTCGCCCCCGGCTGGCGGTCGAGATCGCGCACCGCGTCCATCACGCGTTCCGCCGCCTGGGCGTAGGCCGCGCGCGCGCCGAGGCCGGAGGTGGCGAAGGCGGGGCTCACCACCGTCACCTCGCCCTTCACCCCATCGACGACCAGCACGATCGTGGGCCTCAGCATCACCGCGTCCGGCAGGCCGAGCGGGTCGGGGTTCGCCTGTGGCAGATGCTCGACGAGGCGAACCATGTCATAGCCGAGATAGCCGAAGAGCCCCGCGGACATAGGTGGCAAGCCCTGGGGAAGTTCGATGCGGCTCTCGGCGATCAGCGCGCGCAGGCTCTCGAGGGGCGGCTGCGGCTCGGCCTCCCAGGCGTCCGGGTCGTACCGCGCCGCCCGGTTGATCCGCGCACTTCGGCCGCGGCATTCCCAGATCAGGTCGGGCTTCATCCCCATGAAGGAATACCGGCCGCGGGTCTCGCCTCCGGTGACGCTCTCCAGCAGGAAGCTGTCGCGCCTTGCTTCGGTCAGCTTGAGCATCAGGCTGACCGGCGTGTCGAGATCGGCCACCAGCCGGGTCCACACCACCTGGTTCTCGCCGGAAGCGAACCGCTCGGCGAAGGCCGGGTAGTCGGGGCTCAGCTTCACGGGAACTGCGCCAGCGTGCTCTCGACCAGGGCCGCGTCGAGCGAGACGCCGGCGGCGTCGCGCAGGGCGGCGGTATAGAGGGCGAGCACGTCCTCGGCCGCCTGGTCGGCGAGTTCGCGGCGCACGGAGGCGAGCAACTCGGGGTTCTGCCCCGCTGCGGGGTCGAAGGGCTCGACCTGCGTCACCTGCGCGATCACCGCGCCGTCGCCCTCCGCAAGGACCAGCGCTGCGTCGGGCTCAGCCGCGAAGACATCGGCGACGACCTCCGGGGCGAGGCCCGGCGCCGCCTCGCCGCGGGTGAGGGGCCCTGCACCGCGCACCGCAAGCCCGCGTTCAGCGGCGACGGCACCCAGGCTATCGCCGCCAGCAATCGTCTCGCGCATCTCCTCGGCCTCGGCGAGAAGCCGGTCCTGCGTCTCGGCGGCGATCCAGTCGGCGGCGACGCGGTCGCGGATCGTCTCGAGCGGGATCGGCGCCGGCGGCTCGACCGCCTCCAGGCGCAGCGTC
>JBBQRM010000277.1:0-4590 GCA_038214855.1 Rhodobacterales bacterium
GAAGTCCCAGATGATCCGCGTCATCTCGTCGCCGTCGAGCTCGACGACGGGGTTCGCGACTGTGATCTTGCTCATGGGCGTCCTTCCGGGCTGGGCTGCATCTGGCGCGAGTGCTCTAGCGGATATCGCCGGCCATGGAAATACGGGCTCCGCCGTTCGGCACGCCCCCCGCTATTTTGCCGGCAGCCCCTCGACGAAGTCGAGCGCGAGCCGCATCAGCGCCGCGCGTAAGCCAGGGTCGGCGAGCGCCGCGGCCTCCGCCTCGACCATCCCGGCCATCCTCCGCCCGCCCATCGCCATCGGCTGCACCCCCGGCAGCACCAGCGCCGCCGCCGCGTTCGCCTTGCCGACGCGGTACATGCCGCGGTCGCGGTAGGTCCCGCACAGCATGTTCCCGTCGAGCATGATCGCGAGGCCGCCGAACATCCTGCGCTCGCTCACCCCCGCCCGACCGCCGAGCGCCGCGCGCAAGGCTTCGGCCAGCGCGTCGTCATAGGCCATTCGGCCCCTCCCTTGCCCGACCCGGCGCGGCAGCGTACTGCGGCCCGCGGCAGGAGGAAAGCGTGGCAGGCACCGATCACGGCAGCATCGAGACGCAAGAAGCGCAGCCGGCGATGATCCTCGTCGCCCCGCAGATGGGCGAGAACATCGGTGCCGCGGCGCGCGCGATGTGGAACTTCGGTCTCGACCGGCTGCGGCTCGTCGCCCCCCGCGACGGCTGGCCGAACCCGCGCGCCGCCGCGATGGCGAGCGGCGCCGGCAGGGTGCTCGACGCGGCGCAGGTCTATGCCACCAGTGCCGAGGCCTGCGCCGACCTCGGCACGGTCTTCGCCACCACCGCGCGCGCCCGCGACCTCGCGCGCCGGGTGCTGACACCGGAACGCGCGATGGAGGAGGCCCGGGCGCTGACGGCCCAGGGCGAGCGGGTCGGCGTGCTCTTCGGCCCCGAACGCGCCGGGCTCGAGAACGCCGAGATCGTGCGCACCCACGCGAGCGTCACCATCCCGGTCAACCCCGGCTTCGGCTCGCTCAACCTTGCTCAGAGCGTGCTGCTCCTCGCCTACGAATGGCGCCGCCAGGGCACCGACGCCCCGCCGGAGGTGCTCGAGCTCGCGGGCGCCCGACGGGCGAGCGGGGTGGAGCTCGAGCGCTTCATGGCGCATCTGGTCGAGCGGCTGGACGCGACCGGCTTCTTCTTCCCCGAGCACAAGCGGCCGTCGATGCTGGCGCATCTGGAGAACCTGCTGCGCCGCGCGCCGCTCAGCGACGCCGACATCCGCACATTGCACGGGATCGTGCGGGCGCTGGCGGTCAAGGTGCCGGGGCGGAAGTGATGCGGGCCGTCTTGACTTTGACGTAGAGTATCATCCGGGCTCCCGGGGGTTGCTTCGGTACTCTTCGCATGGAAGGCGCCGCGTTCCCACCCTCCCGACCGATCTGTCCGTCGACAGATCGGTCCGCGCCTGCCTGCCCGTCGTGCCGAAGGCACGCCTCCGGCGTGACGGCAGGCGCGATAGACGCGCCCGCCAGGCAGGCGCGGCCCGATTGCGCGCGTCGTCCCAGGCTGCACCCCCCTCGCCCTGCGCCGGTGGCTCCGGGCAACGCGGCCCGCAGGGATCAACCGGAGGTCATATCACGTAGGTATCGAAGTCATTACCCGGAGCCCGTATGACCCAGGCCGGGCTTGCCATGGCCGGAGCCACAGCCGATATGTGTCGCGGTTCCAGGGGAGCGGCCATGCAGCATTATCTCGACTTCGAAAAGGGTCTCGCCGAGATCGAGGGCAAGGCCGAAGAGCTGCGCGCGCTCGCCCGCAACAATCCCGGCATGGACGTGCACGCCGAGGCGGCGGGCCTCGACGCCAAGGCCGGCGCCCAGCTCGAAGAGCTCTACCGCAATCTCGATCCGTGGCGGAAATGCCTTGTCGCGCGCCACCCCGAGCGGCCGAACTGCAAGGACTACATCGAGGCGCTGTTCACCGAGTTCACGCCGCTGGCCGGCGACCGCGCCTTCGGCGAGGACGCGGCGGTGATGAGCGGGCTCGCGCGGCTCGACGACCGTCCGGTGATGGTGATCGGCCACGAGAAGGGCAACGACACGAAGTCTCGCATCGCCCACAACTTCGGGATGGCTCGGCCCGAGGGCTATCGCAAGGCGATCCGGCTGATGGACCTCGCCGATCGCTTCGGCCTGCCCGTCATCACGCTGGTCGACACCCCCGGCGCCTATCCCGGCAAGGGCGCCGAGGAGCGCGGCCAGGCCGAGGCGATCGCGCGCTCGACCGAGAAGTGCCTCGGGCTTGGCGTGCCGCTCGTCTCGGTGATAATCGGCGAGGGCGGCTCGGGCGGGGCCGTCGCCTTCGCCACCGCCGACCGCGTGGCGATGCTCGAGCATTCGGTCTATTCGGTGATCTCGCCCGAGGGCTGCGCCTCGATCCTGTGGAAGGACGCCGAGAAGATGCGCGAGGCGGCCGAGGCGCTGCGGCTGACCGCGCAGGACCTCGCCCGGCTCGGCGTGATCGACCGGATCATCCCCGAGCCTAGAGGCGGCGCCCAGCGCAACCGGGCCGAGACCATCGCCCGCGTGGGCACAGCACTGGGCGAGATGCTGGGCGAGCTGGAGGGCCGCCGGTCCGACACGTTGCGCAAGGCGCGCCGCAGGAAGTACCTCGATATGGGCCGCGAGTCGCTGGTCGCCTGACCCGCGCGCGTGCAAATTCCTAACAAGACGAAAAAAACGCGGTTTTTTCTCCTATGTTTTCAACGTCCGGATGCATGTCGCACCGTGCGACACCGGGACTCCCCCACCCGATCCCCTCTGCCGGAGGCGGCGACGGCGGCCTACAGCGGCGGCCCCGGGACCGGCTCCGGCGGCGCCGGCAGCGGCCCGGGATCGAACCCCGCCTCCCGCATCAGCCGGTCCGAGTTCTCCTCCACCACCGCCTGCATCCGGGGCATGAAGGCCTCGATCGGCAGCCCCGCCGGGATCGTCTCGAGGAACTCCAGCACCGCCACGCCGGGCCTGCGGTAGCGGCTGCGCCGCGCCCAGAAGACGCCGGCGTTGGTCGCCGCGGGCACGCAGTCCCGCCCCAGCCGCGCGTAGAGCACGCCCGCCCCGAACTTGTAGGGCGGCCGCGCGCCCGGCAGCACCCGCGTGCCCTGCGGATAGATTACCAACTGTCCGGACACCCCGCCCGAGCGCGCCGCCCCATCGACCATGGCGGCCAGCGCAGCCCCCCGCCTGCCGCGGGCGACCGGCGTCGAGCCGATCCGCAGCGCATAGAGCCCCAGGATCGGCGCCCAGCGCAGCTCGCGCTTCATCACGAACTGCACCTGGGGCAGGTGGCGCGACAGGATCAGGATGTCGAGGAACGACTGGTGCTTGGAGCAGACGATCACCGCCCCGCGCGGCACCGCGCCCCGCACTTCGGTCCTGAGCCCGCAGATCGCCCGCAGGAGCCAGAGCACCGTGGCGCAATAAGCCCGGATCGCCGCATGGGCGCCGCCGCGCGACCACAGCGCCATCGGCGCGCAGGCGATGCCCATGACCGCCAGCAGCGCATACATCAGCGCGTCGAAGACGAGCGAGCGGATCAGGAGCATCGCCGCCGCCTCAGCCCGGGCCGCGCAGGTGGCGCGCCAGCGCCGCACGCGCCGCGAGCCAGGCCGTCGCCGCCGCCGCCACCGGCACCAGGGCGAGCAGCGCCCAGCGCCAGCCGACGGGCGCCACCGCCACGAGGAAGAAGCCTGCTTCGCTCTCGGCCGGGAGGCGCGCCAGGAGACCCGCCCCGACGGCCGTTCCGAACGCAGCACCTGCCGTGGCCCACAGCACCGGGCCGCGGGCGAGGGCGCGGGCCAGCACCCGCTGGGGTGCGCCGATCAATTGCAGGGTACGCACCGCCTCGGCCTCGGCCGCAAGGCGCGACCCCGCCTGCGCCGAGGCCGCGATCGCGAACACCATTCCCGTGAGCCCCAGACAGACGTAGGCGAGCGTGCGGAGCCCGCGCGCATGGCGCGCCAGCGGCCGGCGCCAGGCGCCGTGGTCGTCGTAGACCGCACCCGGTGCCTCGGCGGCGAGCCGCCGGTCGAGCCCGGCCCGGTCGAGCGCAGGCGTCACCGCCACCTCGATGAGCAGCGGCAACGGCAGCGCATCGAGCGCCGCGGTCCCGACCCAGGGCGCGAGCAGTGCCCGCTGCTCGTCGAGCCCGACCACCCGGACCCCGGTGACGCCCGGCGTGTCGCGCAGCACCGCGAGGGCGGCGCGCGCCTGCGCCTCGATCTCGGCCTCCGGCACGGTGATCTGCAGCGTCGCAGGCTGGACGGCGGCCTCGGACCAGCTCGCTTCCAGCCGGCCTGCGGTCAGCGCCGCAGCCAGGATCAGCGTCGCGAGAAACCCCGCCGCGATCCCCAGAAGAAGGAGGGCCGCCGCAGCACCGCGCCGCCGCGGCAGCAGCGCGGGTCCGCGGCGGCGCGTTGGGCGCAGGCGCGGCAATCTCATGGCTGCGCCTCCGCGATGCGTCCGCCTTCGAGCCGCAGCATCCGGGCGCCGGCCGCCGCGGCCGCCTCGGCGAGATCGGGCGCGCGGGTGGCG
>JBBQRM010000278.1:0-4587 GCA_038214855.1 Rhodobacterales bacterium
GGGTATAACTCTTTGTCGCAGAATGGATTCATCTTGCTTTAACCCTTGGGCGAATGGCCGAACGGCCAGTCGAGGGGGAGAGGCGGCGGGGCTTGCGCGGGTTCCGGCGGAGCGAGGGTGCCGAGTGTGCGGAGGAGCTCACCAGCAGCGAGGGTGCCTTGGGTCGCGGCCCGGAGGTGCGGCAGGGCGCCCGCGGCCCACGCGTCGGCGGTGGCCGGCGCGGGAGCGCCGGGCGTGACGCAGGCGGCGGCGAGGGGAAAGTGGCGGCCGAGACGGTCGGCGCTGTCGAGCACGGCAAGCGTGATGATTTGCGTGCCGAGCGGCAGGAGGGCTATGCGGCCGGCTTCGGGCGGGGCGGCGTCGGCGCCGAACCGGGAGGTGAGCCAGCGGTCGATGCTCCGACGGGCGTCGGCGGAGAGGCCGCGGGTGACGAAATCGCCCGCGGTGGGGAGTTTTCCGAAGAAGCCGGTCTGACCGGCGCTCATCGAGAGTAGCCGGTGTCATACGGTCTCCGCTCCGCGCGACGCTGTCCACCAGCTCCGCCCGGCGGCAACGCCGGGAAGCGCCCGTCCCGTCCCCCCCGGGCAGGCGCTTCTCGCCCACCCCGTGGGCCGGGCGCCGCCCTCGTCCCTTCGTTCGGACGCCGGTGATGGGGACGGCTCGATAGAAGCGGAGGCGGCATCAGAGCTTCTTCGGGCACATGAAATCGCCAAACATCGTCAGGTCGAACGGGTTCTCCACGCTGTTGGCACGCAGGTCGAGGTCGACGGCGAAGCCGCCCGCGGCGAGTCGGAGGCGGAACAGCTCCGGCAGGTCGGTTGGTTGCAGGTTGCCGCCGCGGATCAGCCGGAGGAACGCCCAGGCGCCGATCTCGGAGGTGATGACGTCGCCCGAGGCGTCTACGGGCGCGAAGGAGAGCGTGATCATGTTGGTCCCGTCAGGCCCCGGCCATGTCATCGGCGCGGGCCGTGTCGCCGAGTTGAAGTAGACAAGTGCCTGGCCGTCGACGTTGAGCGTCACGCGCGAGGCGTTGGGGCTGAGATCCTTCGGCTCGAGCGTGAAGGCCATCACCGGGCCGGCGCCGCCGGGGAAGAGCGCGTCGCGGATGTCGCGTGCCTTCTCGAATGGGGCGAGCGTCTCGGGCGGCAAGCCGAGATCGGCGCGCCAGGCCCAGGGGCGCGTAGTGGTGTCGATGTAGGGCAGGAGGTGGTTGTTCGTGTAGCCGTCGATCAGGCCGCCGGGGCCGAAGAGGCGGGCGAAGTCGCTGGTGTTGACGTCGATCTTGCTCGCGAGGTCGAACGGGTAGCGGCCGGCGGTGGCCGAGACGCAGAACGGCAGGACGTCGGCGCGCCAGATCGCGTTCAGTTCGTCCACCACCGCCTGGCGGGTGACGCCCACGGTGTCGGAGGCGATGCCGGCGATCCAGTCGTCGATCGGGTCGGGGAGCGCGGTAGCCTGGTTGGCGATGCTGCCGGTGAGCTCGGCGAGGCCGCCGCGGCGCACGAGCTCGAGCTCGGGGTTGGGCGTCGCGGCGACGAGCTGCAGCTCGTTGAAGAGCGTGGTCAGCGCGGCGGTGGTGTCGGGGAGGAGGGGCGGCTGGCCGTCGACCTCCTCGACGGTGTTGCGCAGCGGGGCGAAATGCTCGGCCACCGGCGCGCCGGGCAGCGCCTCGGGAACCGCGCCGCCGCCGGTCGGGAGGAGCTTGGAACCCTTCTTGGCGAGCTTGCCGAGTTTTCCCAGCTTGCTCGTCGCCTTCTTGAGGATCTTGCCGCCGGGGACGCCGCCACCTGCCGCCTCCTCCTCGACGCGATCGAGATGGGTCTCGGCCACCACCGCGCGGAGGAGGCGGGCGAGGGCGCTGTCCTCGGACGAGAGGTCCTTGAGGTTGTTGCGGGCCGTGGCGAGGTCGGTGATCGGCTTCAGCCGCAGGTCGCGCAGGAGGCTGTCCCAGGCGGCGACGAAATCGTCGTAGTAGAGCTTGAGGATGTCCTGTTCCAAAGCGGCGGGCGAGGTCTCGGCGCTCTCGGTGCAGCCGCCTGAGAACACCGCCCGGTCGAGCGCCGCCTCGGCCGCGATCTCGGGAGCTAGCGGCACGATCACCTGGTGGAAGCCCGCGTAGGTGAAGGCGCCGGGGATGCCGGTGCGGAGGGTCTCGCCCGAGAGCCGGGTCAGCACCTCGGCGGCCTTGGGGCCGGCGACGTCGGACGGGGTCCAGTCCGGCAGGGCGGCGACCTGCGGCTCGGCGCGGAGCGCCTGGTAGGCGCGGACGGCGAGAGGGATGGTGCAGACGCTTTCGAGCGCGGCGTCCACCAGCGCTGGGTCGGCGGCGATCTTCTCCTCCTCGGTGGCGAGGCGGTCGAGCGCGGCGAGCTGGTGCTCGCGCGCGGCGTCGGTGGGGAAGGGTGGCGTGGGCGCCTGCGAGGGCAGGATCTCCTCCCACCACGCCTTGGCGAAGTTGGCGTCGTAGGGGGCGAGGCCGGCCATCATCTTGTAGACCTTGAGTGCGCCAAGGAGGAACTCGGGGTCGCGGATCTGGCGCCACATCGTCGCTTCGAGGAGGGCGACCATCCGCGGCTCGAGGATGTTGCGAAGGCTGCGCTCGTAGGCGATGCGGTGCGCTTCTTCGAGCTCGGCGGCCGCCGCGGGGCCGGCGAGGGTGAGCGGGCCGAGCGGCACCTCGGTCTCGGATGCGGCGACCTCGGAGACGGCGTCGAGCGCGAGGTCGAGGTCGAGCGGGTCGATGGGCGCCTGCCGGGCGGCGACATTGGCGAGGCGGGCGTTGAGGAGGGTGAGCTGGCGCTCCTGGTCGGCGATGCCGCCAGAGTAGCGCAGGAAGGCGAAGAGGAACAGGAGGGCGGCGAGGGCCGTGACGAGCGCGGAGCCCGCGAGCATGCCGCGCCAGATCCAGGCGCGCCGTTCCTCCGCGCGGGGGTCGAAGGTGCCCAGGCCCGCCTCGGTGAAGACGACGCCCTTCAGCATGTCGTGGAGGAAGAACGAGCGCTTCTCGCCGTGACGGCGCGGTGCGGGGCGCTCGGCAGGCAGGCCGAAGCTGGCGGCGAGGCTGCCCACCAGCCGGTCGATGGGCGAGCCTTCCTGGGTGGCGGAGGTGAGGTAGAAGCCGCGGAACCAGGGGGCTTCCTCGTAGCGGCTCTCGCCGAACACGGTGTCGATCAGCGCCTTGAGGGGGGCGGTCAGGCGGTCGACCTGGGCGGGAAAGCGGAAGGTCTCGCCGCGGACCTGCGTTGTTGTGTCGGCGGCCATGCGGGCCGTCAGCCGGGCTTCGAGCGCGGCGAGGAGGGCGCGCATCTCGCGCTCGACTGTCACGCCGTCGATGCGGGCCTCGGGGCCGAGGGTGGCGCCCCAGACCTGCTCGCGCTCCTGCGTGGTGAGCTCGTCGAAGTAGGGCTCGAAGCCGGGGACGAGGTCGAGCTTGGTGAGGAGGAGGTAGACCGGGAGGCGAAGGCCGAGCTTGTCGCGGAGCTCGGCGAGGCGCTTTCGGATCTCGCGGCCGTGCTGGCGGACTTTGGCCTCGCCGGCCAAAAGCTCGTCGATCGAGAGGGTCAGGATCACGCCGTTGAGGGCGCGGCGGCCGCGGTGCTTCTTCAGGAGGTCGAGGAACCCGTGCCATTCGGCAGCGTCGGCATCGGGGTCGCTCGCCTGCTCGACGTAGCGGCCGGCGGTGTCGATCAGCACCGCGTCCTCGGTGAAGAACCAGTCGCAGTTGCGGGTGCCGCCGACGCCCTTGAGGTCGTCGGAGAGGTCGATCGGGAAGTGCAGGCGCGACTGGCGGAGCGCAGTCGTCTTGCCGGTGCCGGGCGGGCCGAAGACTACGTACCACGGCATCTCGCGCAGGAACGTGCCGCGGCCGAGCTTGGAGCGCTTCATCTGGTCAAGGATGGCGCGGAACTTGTCGCGGATCTCGGCCACATTCTCCTCGCCGGGCTTCATGGGCTCGGGCTCGGTGGGGGCGGCGAGGTCGGCCACGAACATTCGGTTGGCGCGGGCCGCGCGGATCTGGCGGACGAGCTGGACCAGGAGCCAAAGGATCCAGAGGGCGCCGATGGTCACGATGCGGGCGAGGTCGGAGGCGAGGGGGGCGGCGTCGCCGATGCTGACGAGCGGGCCGTAGAGCCAGATCAGGACGGAGAGCAGGACGAGGCCGACGAGGCTCCAGAAGAGCCGGGAGAGGAGGAACCCGAAGAGCGCCTTCACCGGGTCAGACCTTCTTCTCGATGCGGATCTCGACCCGGCGGTTCCTGGCGCGGCCCTCGCGCGTGGCGTTGTCGCCGACGGACTCGGTCGCGGCGCGCCCTTCGGCGGTGACGAGGCCGGGGGGGACGCCGTTCGCGACGAGGAGGGACGCGATCGTGGCGGCGCGGGCTTCGGAGAGGCCCTGGTTCGAGGTGAAGGGGTTGGTACGCTGGACCGGGACGCTGTCGGTGTGGCCGATCACGGTGACGCCGCCGATCAGCTCCTGGTTCTCGGTGATGAAGCTGGCGATGCCGGCGATGAGCGGGGCGTAGGCGTCGTTGATCTCCGCCTTGGCGGAGCGGAACACCTCGGGGTTCTCCGCCTGGATCGCGATGA
>JBBQRM010000279.1:0-4585 GCA_038214855.1 Rhodobacterales bacterium
CCGCCTCCGCCTGAGCCCATCCGGCCGTGAGAAAATCCTTTCCATGTGGTTAACGAGCCTCGTAACACGCTGTAAAGCAGAGTATTTTCAGACTGCTCAAGCTTGAGCAGCCTTGAGCGTCGCCCCGGCCGCCCTATCCGAACCCGTCCGCCGCCCCCTGCTGGTACGGCCGCACGAGGTTCGAGAACTTCGTGAACTCCCCCTCGAAGGCCAGCTCCACATGCCCGATCGGCCCGTGGCGCTGCTTGCCGATCACCACCTCGGCCTTGCCGTGCAGCTCGCCCATCTTCGCCTGCCAGTCGGCATATTTCGGATCGCTCTGCGCCGGCTCCGTCCGCTCGTGATAGTATTCCTCGCGGAAGACGAACATCACCACGTCCGCGTCCTGCTCGATCGACCCCGACTCGCGCAGGTCGCTGAGCTGCGGCCGCTTGTCCTCCCGGGCCTCGACCTGCCGCGACAGCTGGCTCAGCGCGATCACCGGAATGTCCAGCTCCTTGGCGATGGCCTTCAGCCCCTGCGTGATCTCCGAGACCTCCTGCACCCGCCCCTCCGACCGGTGGGAGGCAGGCCGCGCCAGCTGCAGGTAGTCGACGAACAGCGCGTCCAGCCCGTGCTGGCGCTTGAGCCGCCTCGCCCGAGCCGCGATGGTCGAGATCGGCAGCGCCGGCGTGTCGTCGATGAACAGCGGACATGCCTCGAGCGCCTTCGCCGCCTCGATGAAGCGGCGCATCTCCTCCTCGGTCATGTTGCCGCGGCGGATGCTCTCGGAGGGCACCCGCGCCGCCTCCGACAGCACGCGCGCCGCGAGCTGCTCGGAGGACATCTCCAGCGAGAAGAATCCGACGACCCCGCCCTCGACGGCGCCTTCGGTCCCGTCGGGACGGGTGCCGCGGCGGTAGGCCTTGGCGATGTTGAAGGCGATGTTGGTCGCGAGCGCGGTCTTGCCCATCGACGGCCGCCCTGCAAGGATCAGGAGGTCGGACTTGTGCAATCCACCCAGCCTTTTGTCGAGATCGGCGAGCCCGGTCGCGATCCCCGACAGACCGCCGTCGCGCAGATAGGCGGCATTGGCCACATTGACGGCATCGACCACCGCGCGCTGGAAGCTCTGGAAGCCCTTGTCCACCTTGCCCTGCTCGCCGAGCTGGTAGAGCGCCTGTTCGGCCTCGACGATCTGGTCGCGCGGCTCGCTGTCGAGCTCTATCCGCCCGGCGCGGTCGGCAACGTTCTGGCCGATCAGGATCAGTTCGCGGCGGATCGCGAGATCGTAGACGAGCTGGGCGTAGTCCTTGGCCGCGAAGAGCGAGATCGCCGCACCCGCGAGGCGGACGAGATATGCCGGACCGCCGAGCTCCTGGAGCCCCTGGTCGCCCTCGAAGAACGCCTTGAGCGTCACGGGTGTCGCCAGCGCGTTCTTCTGGATGCGGCTCGCAGCGGTCTCGAACAGGCGCGCGTGCACGGGGTCGAAGAAGTGCTCGGGGCCGACGATGCCGGCCACCCGGTCGTAGACCTCGTTGTTGACGAGCAGCGCCCCGAGCAGCGCCTGTTCGGCCTCGATGTTGTGGGGCAGGGGCTGGGTCTCGCCCGTCTCCGCCGGTCCGTCCGCCATGCGCGTCTCCCGATGCTCCCCGCTTATAGCCGCGCCGTGGCGCGGGCGCGCCTGTGACTTACGGGGATAGCGGGCATCGTTGCGGGATACACGTCACGACAGATGCAGATGGCCGCCGAAGTAGATGGTGGGCACCAGATAGGCCGCGAGGGCGAGCCCGAGCAGGCCCCGCACCCAGACGGCCGGAAACCGCCGCCACAGGACCGCGATGCAAAGGAGCCCGATCGCGGCCTCAAAGACCACCACGACACCACCGTAGGCGCTCGGGTCCCAATAGGAGACGCGCGAGATCAGCCGCCGGTCGCTGAAGGGCAGGAAATGCGCGTGCGCGTCCTCGGTGTGCAACGGCAGGTCGCCTGCGATGTGGATCAGCGCCGCGACCCCGAACGCCGCAAGCGCGCCGCTTCGGCCGCCGCGCCAGAGCCCGAGCAGAACGATGCCGCCGTAGAGCGGGATCGAATGCGCCCAGTCGATCGCGACTTGCCAGGGTGGCGTGAAATACCAGACGCGCCAGACCTCACGCTCCGCTACGCCCGCGATCTTCGACCACAGGAACATCGCATAGATCGCGAGATCGGGCAGCAGCGCGCCGGCCGCGACCGCAGCGTTGCGCCTCCGGTCGCCCGGCCGGGCGAGGATCGCCGCGGCCATCAGCAGGTGCGTCTGGGTGTTCACGCCGCGCGGGCGGACGGGCGGCCGGGCGCGCCCAGTCGCCCGCGGGCCCCGTCAGCGGTCGTCGGACGGGCCGCGATTTTCGTCCGCGGCGCCGCCGATGTCGTCGAAGAGTTCGGCGATGTCGAAGTCGGCCTCGGCATCCGCCTCGGCCTGCAGCTCGCGGATCGTCTTGCCGGAGGCCTGGATCTCGGCCTCCTCCGGGCTGCGCGCGACGTTGATGGTGATCGTCGCGCTTACCTCGGGGTGCAAGGCCACGCTGAGCGGGTGCAGCCCGAGCTCCTTGATCGGCTGGTTCATCTCGACCTGGCGGCGGTCGAGGCTGAAGCCTGCCGCCGTCGCGGCCTCGGCCGCGTCGCGCGTAGTTACCGAGCCGTAGAGCCCGCCGCCGTCGGAAGCGGAGCGAATCACCACGAAGCTCTTGCCGTCGAGCTTGGTCGCGACAGCCTCGGCCTCCTTCTTCAGCTCGAGGTTGCGAGCCTCGAGCTGCGCCCGGTCGGCATCGAAGCGCTTGAGATTGTCGGGCGTCGCGCGCAGAGCCTTGCCCTGGGGCAGGAGGAAGTTGCGCGCATAGCCCTGCTTCACGTCTACGACCTCGCCCATCTGGCCGAGCTTGGCGACGCGTTCGAGAAGAACGATCTGCATGGGGTGAAGCTCCTTATTTCACGGCGTAGGGCAAGAGCGCCACGAAGCGCGCGCGTTTGATGGCTCGCGCGAGCTCGCGCTGCTTCTTGGACGACACCGCGGTGATGCGCGAGGGCACGATCTTGCCGCGCTCGGAGATGTAGCGCTGGAGCAGCTTCACGTCCTTGTAGTCGATCCGGGGCGCATTGGCCCCCGAGAAGGGGCAGGACTTGCGGCGGCGGAAAAACGGTTTGGTTGCCATGATCTAGCCTCCTTTTCTCAAGCGTCGTCGCGGCGCGGGCGGCGGGGGCCACGGTCGCGGTCTCGGTCGTCGCGCTGGTTCTTGGACTGGATCACCACCGAGGGGCCTTCCTCGTGCTTGTCCACCTTGACCGTGAGCACGCGCATCACGTCCTCGTGGAGACGCATCAGCCGCTCCATCTCCTGGACCGCCGCGGAAGGCGCGTCGGAGCGCAGGTAGGCATAATGGCCCTTGCGGTTCTTGTTGATCTTGTAGGCCAGCGTCTTGAGGCCCCAGTATTCGGAGCCGACGACCCCGCCGCCGTTGTCAGCCAGCACCTGGCCGAAATGCTCGACCAGCCCTTCGGCCTGCGCGTTGGACAGATCCTGCCGCGCGATAAACACATGCTCGTAGAGAGCCATTCGTCACCCGTATTCTGTGGCACGCTTCAAAACGAGGCCGTCATCTCCCTCCGGGCCCGTACGAGAGGCGGCGCGTGAATGGTCGTGGAGGGAAGCGGCCTTGTAGCGGAAGGCGGGGCGAATGCAAGGAAGTTGGCAAGGGGTGGACGCGTCGGAGCGTGTTAACTAGAGAGGTGGCCGTTCTTGCCGCCGGGGGGAGGTCCATCATGCGCGCTTTCGTCTTCCCCGGGCAGGGGGCGCAGGTGGTGGGCATGGGTCGCGATCTGGCCGAGGTCTACCTGGAAGCGCGCGCGGTCTTCGACGAGGTCGATGATACGCTCGGGGAGAAGCTGTCGCGGCTGATCTGGGAGGGCGAGGCCGAGGCGCTGACGTTGACTGCCAACGCCCAGCCTGCGCTGATGGCCACCTCGATCGCGGCGCTCCGGGCCCTGGAGGCGGAGGGGTTCGGCATCGAGCGGGCGGCTTTCGTCGCCGGCCACAGCCTCGGCGAGTTCAGCGCGCTCTGCGCCGCAGGGGCGCTGTCGCTCGCCGACACCGCGCGCCTGCTGCGGCTGCGCGGCGAGGCGATGCAGGCGGCGGTGCCGGCCGGCGCGGGGGCGATGGCGGTGCTGCTGGGGCTCGGGCTCGAGGCGGCGGAGGCGGTGGCCGCCGAGGCCGCCGAAGGCGAGGTCTGCGAGGCCGCCAACGACAACGATCCCGCGCAGGTGGTGGTCTCGGGCCATCGCGCGGCGGTGGAGCGTGCGGTGGTGCTCGCGCGCCAGCGCGGGGCCAAGCGGGCGATGCTGCTGTCGGTGAGCGCGCCGTTTCACTGCGCGCTGATGCAGCCCGCGGCTGAGGCGCTGGCGGCGGCGCTCGAGACGGTGACGCTTGAGGCACCGAGGGTGCCGCTGGTGGCGAACGTCACCGCAGCGCCGGTGCGCGATCCCGCCGAAATCCGGCGGCTCCTGGTCGCGCAGGTGACGGGGCGGGTGCGCTGGCGCGAGAGCGTCGCTCGGCTGGCGGCGGAGGGGGTGA
>JBBQRM010000280.1:0-4583 GCA_038214855.1 Rhodobacterales bacterium
TCCCAGCCCGCCGGTTCCGCGGTCGTTTTTGGAACCCTGGGCGGCGCCAGTCCCCGCGCGCCGCGCACCCACGGGGGGCATGGAGGACATGGTCAGGGCGATGGCGTCGCCCACGGGGCCGCCCCGAGGCCCTCCGCGTCCGATCCGTCCTGAACGCCGGGATGCGCGACCGTGGCGCCGTTCCCGCGCCTCCGGTCCCCGACGGAGCCCGAAAACCATGACCCGTCCCGAATTCTTCGCCTTCCCGAACGGCGCCAAGGCCGCCCTGCCCTTCGCCCCCGAGGAATACGACCGCAGGCTCGACGGCCTGCGCCGCATCCTCACCGAGCGGGGCTGCGACGCCGCAATCCTCACCTCGATGCAGGCGATCGCCTATTATTCGGGGTTTCTCTATTGCAGCTTCGGCCGACCCTATGCCCTGGTGGTCGATGCCGGGCAGAGCGTCACGGTCAGCGCCAACATTGACGCCGGACAGCCCTGGCGGCGCTGCCACGGCGAGAATCTCGTCTACACCGACTGGCAGCGCGACAACTTCTGGCGCGCCGTCCGTTCGCTGAGCGGCACCGGGCGAAAGCTGGGGCTCGAAGGCGACCACCTGACGCTCCAGGCCCGCGCAGCCCTCGACGCCTTCCTCGCGCCCGCCGAGGTCGTGGACCTCGCCCCCGACGCGATGCGCCAGCGGATGGTCAAGTCGCCCGCCGAAATCGCGCTGATCCGCGAGGGGGCCCGGATCGCCGACCTCGGCGGCGAGGCGATCCGCGAGGCGATCCGCCCGGGCACCCGCGAGATCGACGTGGCGATGGCAGGCCGCGACGCGATGGAGCGCGAGATCGCGCGGGCCTTTCCCGACAGCGAGCTGCGCGACACCTGGGTCTGGTTCCAGTCGGGGCCCAACACCGACGGGGCGCACAACCCGGTGACGACGCGCAGGCTGGCGATGGGCGACATCCTGAACCTCAACGCCTTCCCGATGATCTCGGGCTACTACACCGCGCTCGAACGCACGCTGTTCCTGGGAGAGCCGGACGCCGCGAGCCTAGCCTTGTGGGAGGCCAATGTCGCGGCGCACCGGCTGGGGCTCAGCCTGCTCCGGCCGGGGATGCGCTGTTCGGAGATCACGGCACGGATCAACGCCTTCTTCGACGAGCGTGACCTTCTGCGCTATCGTAGCTTCGGCTACGGGCATTCCTTCGGCATCCTCTCGCACTACTACGGACGGGAGGCGGGGCTGGAGTTGCGGGAGGATGTGGAGACGGTGCTCGAGCCGGGGATGGTGGTCTCGATGGAGCCGATGCTGACGGTCCCGCAGGGTACGCACGGCGCCGGCGGCTACCGCGAGCACGACATCGTGGTGATCCACGAGAATCGCGGCGAGAATATCACCGCTTTCCCTTTCGGGCCCGAGCACAACGTCCTGAAAGCCTGACGGGCGTCAGTGCGCCATCAGCACCGGCACCTCGGTATCGCGCATCATCCGCGTGGTCGTGCCGCCGAAGATGCGCTCGCGCAGCCGCGAATGGCCGAAGCCGCCCATCACGATCAGGTCGATCCGGTGATCGGCGGCGGTCTGGCGCAGGATCTCGGAAATGCCGTGGCCCTGGCGCGGCAGCCGATCGACGATCGTCTCGATGCCGTGGCGGCCGAGGTAGGTGGCGAGGTCGGCGCCGGGCTCCGGTCCGTGGCCGTCGAAGGACGGCACCGGATCGACGAGCACCACGCGGACCTCTTCGGCGGCCTGGAGCAGCTCGAGCCCGTCGCGCACCGCCTTTGAGGCCTCGACGCTGGCATCCCAGGCGATCATCACCCGCCGCGCCGGCGGGAAGGCGGTGGCGGTACGCGGCAGGAGCAGCAGCGGCCGGCCCGATTCGAACAGCGCCCCGTCCATGACCCACGTCTGGAGAGATTCGAAGCCCTCCAGCTGGGGCGTGACGAGAGTGAGATCCGCATAGCGGGCGAAGCGCGCGGCGAGCGTGGAGACAGTGCCGCGGTCGATGTACTGCGCCTCGATCGAGGTGGAGAGTTCTGTGTGGGCGAGGCGCTGCTTCAACGCGTCGGCGCGCGCCTGCGCCTCGTTCTGGCCCTCGGCGATCTCGCCGGCCCAGACGTCGTTCGACACGACCCCGTAGGGCGAGGAGGGCGGCGGAGGGGCGATCCCGCAGACGAGCAGGCTCAGATGCGCGCCGAGACCCTCGCAGATGGCGACGGCCCGATCGACCTCGGCATCGTCCTGGGTGGCACCGACCACGAGGAAAACCGTTCGCAAGGCCATCGTCCCGCTCCGTTCTCTGCCAGGGTCGCATCCTGCGCCCGGTACCGCCCGAGATCAAGGCGGACGCCTGACGGGCGCGGGAGGCGCAGGGCCTCCCGCGCCCGGCATCAGGCGGCGGGCCCGCGCAGGTGCCGGGCCTCTGCGATTATTGCGGTCAGAACGGCGACGTGGCGCTGGATCGAGTATGTGCCGTCGCCGGCGTTGCGCGTCGTCTCGAGCCGGTCCTCCTCCGCGAGCAGCGGCTCGATCGTCATCTGCGGGGCGCCCGGGCGGCCGTTGCGCAGCAGCCGCTTCAGATCGCGGTCCCGACGGTAGTCCACCACGCCCGCCCGCGCGGCACGAATGAGGATCTTCGGGCGGCGAACGGAAGCGAGAAGAGCAGCGGTGTCGTTCATGATCCGGTTCCCTGGAAGGTTCTAGTCGCCCCCTGTTATGGCGCCGGACTTCATCCTGTTGCACAACTATGGCGTGTAGCGAACGCAGGAGCTCTCGCATATAACTATATGAAGAATAACAAATATTCTAGGTAAATTTAGTAGTTTAAGACTTTGTTCACGAATCAACTTTAAGACGAGTTTAGCGAAAATTTTACATTCCGGACCCGGCAGTTCGACCCTGTTGGAGGAGCCGGCAGGTAGTCGGGGGGCTCCATTGAACGCCAGAGACGTGTTCCCCCGCTGGCTTCCCGACCCGGCTCTCGCCTATCTCCAACACACAGCCGTCGGCCTGCCGCTCCGGGTGCTGGCCCGGTTGCGGGGGTGTCACGCCTCGACTGTCCTGCGGCAGGTTCGGCGCGTCGAGGCCCGCCGCGACGATCCTCTGATCGACGAGGCGCTGGAGCGGCTGAGCCGGAGCTACGCCACGCGTTCCCCCAAACCCGATGCTTCCAAGGAGTGCGCTTCCATGCCCGATCCCGCCCATGCTTCCTCCGAAACTCCCGATGCCCGGATCGAGCGCGAGGCGCGGCGCATCCTGCGACGCCTGTGCGAGAAAGGCGCGTTTCTCGCGGTGGCGCCGACCATGGAGAAGGCGGTGGTGATGCGCGAGGTGGTGCCTGGCCGCCAGAACCGCATCGCTGTCGTCGATCGCGACGTGGCACACGCTTTCGCGCTCCAGGAGTGGATCGCCTGCGAGCGCAGCGGCAAGATCGCTTGCTACACCATCACCGCGGTCGGGCGGGCGGCGCTGAAGCGGCTGCTCAGCGATGAGCGGGCGGCGCGGTCGAGCCCGCCGGGCATGGCCGAGGCGCAGACGCCGTTCCAGGCACAGCACCGCTTCTTCGCCGAGCGGGTGATGGTGGCCGAAGACGGGTCCGGCGAACGGCGGGTCCGCTTCAATCTCGCCGAAAGCCCGCTGTCGGTGCTCGGCCGAAAGCGCGACCGCGACGGGGTGCCCTATCTCGCCCCGGACCTGATCGAGGCGGGCGAGCGGCTGCGCGAGGATTTCGAGCTGGCGCAGATGGGGCCGAGGGTCGCCCAGAACTGGGATCGCTTCCTGACCGCCGGCGGCGAACGCGGCGGCGGTGTCTCCGGCCGCGGCCCCGCCGAGGGACCTCAGGACGCCCGCACCCGCGTCGCCAAGGCGATGGAGGCGCTTGGGCCGGGGCTGTCGGACATCGTCTTCCGCGTCTGCTGTTTCCTCGAAGGGCTTGAGACGGCCGAGAAGCGCCTCGGCTGGTCGGCGCGGTCGGGCAAGGTGGTGCTGAAGATCGCGCTCGAGCGGCTTGCGGCGCACTACCGGATCAGGCCGGACGAGGATCGCCGCGTCGGCTGAGGACTCAGCCGGCCGCGGCGACGATGGCCGAGAAGTCCTGCGCGTTCAGCGAGGCGCCGCCGACGAGGGCGCCATCGACGTCGGGGACCGCGAAGATTTCGGCGGCGTTGGCGGGCTTGACGGACCCGCCGTAGAGGAGCCGCACCTCCGCCGCGACCGCCTCGCCGAACCGCGTCGCGAGGGCGTGGCGAATGAAGGCGTGAACGCGGCCGATATCCTGCGCCGAAGCGCTGCGGCCGGTGCCGATCGCCCAGACGGGCTCGTAGGCTAGCGTCAGCCGGGCGGCCGTGGCGCCGTCGGGGATCGATCCCTCGAGCTGGGCGCCGATGCGCTCGATCGTCAACTCGGCGTCGCGCTCGGCTTCGGTTTCTCCGACGCAGACCACGGCCACGAGGGCGGCCCGCCACGCGGCCTCCACCTTGCGGGCGACGAGCGCGTCGGTCTCGCCGTGATCGGCGCGGCGCTCGGAATGGCCGAGGATCACCGCGACCGCGCCGGCATCGGCCAGCATCTCGGCGGAAATGTCCCCGGTATGCGCGCC
>JBBQRM010000281.1:0-4582 GCA_038214855.1 Rhodobacterales bacterium
GTTCGCCCTGGCGGATGCTTTGGGAATTCTAGATCGCGTCAAAGACCGCGGTCGCGTTGATTGTCATCGAGGTATTCATCCGCTCGAGCGGGATGCCCTGCATCAGCCGGCGCATGTCGCCGAGATGGCAGACGGGAACCCCGACCTTGCCCACCTCGCCGCGGGCGAGCGGGTGGTCGGCGTCGTAGCCGGTCTGCGTGGGCAGGTCGAAGGCGATCGAGAGCCCGGTCTGGCCGCGCGCGAGATTCTCGCGGTAAAGCGCGTTGGAGGCCGCCGCGGTGGAGTGGCCGGCGTAGGTGCGGAAGAGCCAGGGCTTGTCGGGTGTGTCTTGCATCGGCGCCTCGCGATCCGTCGATTCGGGCTTGACGCAGAGGGTAGGCTATTTTGCAATGCAGCGCAAACGCCCGCAACAATCTTGCGGCGGGGATGCTACCTGATTAATATCGTTACGCACGCGTTTCAGGTGTCAGGCCGGAAACGCCATATACGAAGGAGATTGCCGATGAACGCTCCGCTCCAGACCGCGACGGCGCCCTTTGCCGGGCCGAGCGATGATGCAGCGCGAAAAGACCTCTATGCGGTGGGGGAAATCCCGCCGCTGGGGCATGTTCCGGCGCAGATGAACGCATGGGTCATCCGCCGCGAGCGCCACGGCGAGCCGGAGCAGGCCTTCCGGCTCGAGGTGGTGGAGACGCCGCGGCTCGACAGCACCGAGGTGCTGGTGCTGGTGATGGCGGCCGGCGTCAACTACAACGGCGTCTGGGCCGGGCTCGGCCAGCCGATCAGCCCCTTCGACGTGCACAAGGCGCCGTTCCACATCGCGGGCTCCGACGCCGCGGGCATCGTCTGGGCCGTCGGCGACAAGGTGCGGCGCTGGAAGGTCGGCGACGAGGTGGTGATCCACTGCAACCAGGACGACGGCGACGACGAGCATTGCAACGGCGGCGACCCGATGTTCTCGCCCAGCCAGCGCATCTGGGGCTACGAGACGCCGAACGGCAGCTTCGCGCAATTCACCAACGTCCAGTCCCAGCAGCTGATGGCCCGGCCGAAGCACCTCACCTGGGAGGAGAGCGCGTGCTATACCCTGACGCTCGCCACCGCCTACCGGATGTTGTTCGGCCACGCGCCGCACGAGCTGCGCCCGGGGCAGAACGTGCTGGTCTGGGGCGCGTCGGGGGGGCTCGGCTCCTATGCGATCCAGCTGATCAACACCGCCGGCGGCAATGCGATCGGGGTGATTTCGGACGAGGCCAAGCGCGACTTCGTACTGTCGCTTGGGGCCAAGGCGGTGCTCAACCGAAAGGATTTCCAGTGCTGGGGACAGATGCCGGCGGTCAACACCGACGCCTATCGCGCCTGGTTCAATGAGGTGCGCAAGTTCGGCAAGGCGATCTGGGACGTGACCGGCAAGGGCGTGAACGTCGATCTGGTCTTCGAGCATCCCG
Organism: Rhodobacterales bacterium; assembly: GCA_038214855.1. Taxonomy (GTDB): domain Bacteria; phylum Pseudomonadota; class Alphaproteobacteria; order Rhodobacterales; family Rhodobacteraceae; genus Amaricoccus. The sequence goes on from JBBQRM010000281.1 coordinate 1,449, forward strand.
GCGAGGCCACGTTTCCGGTCTCGGTCTTCGTAGTCAAGAAGGGCGGCATGGTAGTGATCTGCGCGGGCACAAGCGGCTACAATCTGACGATGGACGCGCGCTATCTGTGGATGCACCAGAAGCGGGTGCAGGGCAGCCATTTCGCCAATCTCAAACAGGCGAGTGCCGCGAACGCGCTGATGTGCGCGCGCAGGCTCGATCCCTGCATGTCCGAAGTGCTGCCCTGGGCGGAGGTCCCGGCCGCGCATACGATGATGCGGCGCAATGCCCACAAGCCCGGCAACATGGCGGTTCTGGTCAGCGCGCCGCGCACCGGTCTGCGGACCGTTGCCGACGCCGTGGAGGCCGGTCGACAGAACGGCTAACTCTAATTTCGATCGCCGCGAATCGGCAAATTCGTCCGTTCACCGCGCATGAATCCAATGTTTACAGTGACCTAAGCTGGGGCACCCCTACCATTTCTGCGGTAGCGGAATTGGTAGATGTCGTGATTCTCCTGCTCGTGTTAGGAATTGTTAGCAATTGGGCAATCGTGGGCGGATGTGGCAATGAAAGCGGATTGGGTCATTGATATCTTGAAGGATATCCGGCAGTTTTCCGAAAAGAACGGTATGGTCGAACTCGCCGAGCAGCTCGACGACGCTATCTTTGTGGCTGCGCTTGAGATCGGCGCCAACGTAGACGATCTGGGGCTCACAAATAGTGCCAAGAGAAAGCCTAGAAGCGCTTCTCGAGCGGTTGCAGAACACGAAGTCCATTGACGAGCTTCAGGTCTGGGCGCACGAGCTGCGCGATCATCTCGGCGTCGCCCACGTCCTCTACCATACGGGCAACATCAAGGGCGCTCAGGTCGGCGCCTTCACCTACGACCTGAGCTGGATCCAGCGTTACATCGAGCAGGGATACGTTCAGGTCGATCCGGTGGTGCTCGGCGCGGTGCGGCGATTCCACCCGATGGACTGGAAGACGCTCGACTGGTCGAACCCCAAGGCGCGGCAGCTGATGCGCGAGGCAATTTCGGCCGGCGTGGGCAATCAGGGCTGGTCGGTGCCGATCTGGGGGCCGGCCGGCGAGTTCGCGGTGTTCACCATCAACGACACGGCCAGCGATTCCGACTGGGACGTCTTCGTCGGCGCCTGGGCGAAGAACATCCTGCTGATCTCTCACCTCGTGCATCAGCAGGCGACGCGGATCCTCAAGAGCGAGGTCGAGCCCCCGACGGTCGAGCTTTCGCCTCGCGAGAAGGAGGCGCTGGTGCAGCTCAGTCTCGGACAAAGCCGCGCCGCGGTCGCCGATGCGCTGCACATCTCCGAGAACACCTTGCGGGCCTATATCGATTCCGCCCGCCACAAGCTCGGCGCGATGAACGTGACCCACGCGGTCGCGCTGGCTGTGGCCAAGGGCATCATCGTGCCGCGCGGGGCGTTGCCGAAATATTGATGCGCCGCACGCTCGGACTTTATTAACCCGCCGGGGCTGAGCATCGCGCCTGTTGGCTCGACAGGAGGTCTCGATGATCCGCTACATCTACGCCGATGAGCTTGGGAAGCACCCGCTTCTCCAGGACACGATGTTCAGGCACAGGGCCGTTCAGTTCAAGGAGCGGCTGAACTGGGACGTGCGCGTGGACGAGCGGGGCTGGGAGCAGGACGAGTACGACGCGCTCAATCCGCTCTACCTCGTCTGGGAGGACGCCGACGGCCGGCACGCGGGCTCGATGCGGGCGATGCCGACGGTCGGGCGGACGATGATCAACGAGCATTTCCTGCACCTGACCGGCGGTGTTAGGATCACGAGCCCGCTGATCTGGGAATGCACTCGCTTCTGTCTCGCGCCGGGCGCCTCGCCGGTGGTCGCGGCGGGGCTGTTGCTCGCCTGCTTCGAGGCGGGGCTCAGGTTCGGTCTGGAGCAGGCGGTGGGGGTCTTCGACGGGCGCATGCCGCGGGTCTACGACTGGATCGGCTATGCGCCGGATGTCATCGGCACCAGCGGCAGCGGGCGCGAGGCGATCAGCGTCGGCATCTGGACGCTGAGTGCCGCGGCGCGCGACGGGGTCTGCGGCCGCTCGGGCATCTCGCGCGACGAGATCGCGGACTGGTTCGACGCCTCCTTCGACCGGCGGCTCCCGGACCGCAGGGCCGCGGCCTGACGCTGGCGTTCGCGCCGCCGCGCCGTTAGATCCGTGATCTAGCGGCGCGAAAGGAGCGAGGTGGAGTTCTCGGGCGACCAGGCGGAGGCGCGGGCGCGGATCGCTGGGGTCCTGCGGGCCGCGGGTGTCGATCTCGAGAAAGGGACCGTCCAGATCGAAGAGACCGGCCGCCAGCCGGTGCTCGCGGTGCTGGGCCGCGCCGGGTCGGGCAAGACGGTGCTGCTCGCGGATCTGGTGCGCGGACTGATCGCGGCGGGGGTCGAGCCGGTCTCCGCCGAATGGGAGAGCCGGCGCAGCCGCACCCGTCGCACCCTCGCGGTGCTGGCGCCGACCAACAAGGCGGCCTCGGTGCTGCGCATGCAGGGGGTGCCGGCGACGACGCTGCACCGCATCCTCTACACGCCGCTCTATCATCCGGACTTCGAGGCGATCGCCGAATGGCTCGGCGGCAAGGGTGCGCGACCGACCACGGATGCGCTGAGCCCCGAGCTGCTCGACCGGGCGCATGCGTTCTTCCAGCGGCACGGCTCGATCCCCGGGGCGCTGGCGAGCGCGGGGATGCGGGGCGCGGATTTCATCAAGGGATGGAAGCGCCGCGACGAGCCGCTCGACATCGGGTTCGTGGACGAGGCTTCCATGCTCGACGCGCGCCAGTTCGCCGACCTGCGGGAGCTCTTCCGGACGCTGGTGATCTTCGGCGATCCGGCGCAGCTCGCCCCCGTCGGCGAGGGCGGCGGCATGATCTTCGACGCGGTTGCCCCGGAAGACACGTTGCGGCTCGCGCGGGTGCATCGGCAGGCGGCGGGCAATCCGATCCTCGACCTCGCGCACGCGCTCGGCGATCCGGGGCTCGACTTCGCGGCCTTCGAGGCGATGGTGGCCGCCGCGGCGGCGCGCGATCCGCGGGTGGTGCTGGCGCCGCGGGTCGATGCCGACCAGATGGCGCGGGCGCCGGTGCTGGTGTGGCTCAATGCGACGCGGGTGC
>JBBQRM010000282.1:0-4579 GCA_038214855.1 Rhodobacterales bacterium
GGCGACATGTACGGCACCAACCTGATCGGCCAGCGCCTCTACGTGAGCGAGGCGCCGTTCGCGGACGGCGGCCTGGTCAGCGCCGACATACGCGGCGACTGGGACGACGTCGGCGAGATCGACGACCTGCTGATCTCGCAGGACGGCCAGATCAAGGCGGTGCTGCTCGACATCGGCGGCTTTCTCGGCATCGGCGAGCGCACCGTCGCGGTCGATATGAGCACGCTGCACTTCCTGGTGGACGAGAACGATCCCGGCGACGTGTTCGTCGCGATCAACGGCACCGAGGAAAGCCTCGAGAACGCACCGGCCTTCGAGCGCCCGGATTTGCGCGGCGGCATCACCCAGACCGACGCCGGGACGACACCCGCCGTGATCATCCCGGTGGAGACCGAGGCCGAGACCACCGCCGAGCAGAACAACGCCGAGATGACCGCGGACCAGCCGGTCGAGGTGCAGGTCGTCGAGCCGGTGGCGACCCCCGAGGTCGCGGCGGTGATGGCGCCGGTGGACGAGAACCTGCGGCTGGCGCGGCCCGAGATGGCCGTCGAGGGCTACCAGCCGGTCGAGCGCGAGGCGCTGACCGCCGAGACGCTGATCGGCGCCGAGGTCTGGGGCAGCGGCGACGAGGAGATCGGCGAGGTCTCCGATCTGATGCTCGGCACGGACGGCCAGATCGAGGGCGCGGTGATCGACGTCGGCGGCTGGCTCGGCATCGGCGAGCACCCGGTGGCGGTCTCCTTCGACGAAATGCAGATCGTCCAGGGCGCGACCGGCGAGGTGCGCGTCTACATCGAGGCTTCCGAGGAGAAGCTCGAGGCGCGGCCCGTCTACGCCGGCTGAGGCCAGGCCCGCGACATCCCCGCCGGCCACCGGGCCGGCGGGGATCGGCTTCCGGACAAAGCGTTCGGAAGCTTAACCCGCTGATATAATTAACATAATTACCATTATCCGTTCACCGGAGACGGGTCTCCCGTTCGACCGCCGCCGACACCTCGCCGCTACCATATCCTGCGCCAATCCGGTTCGGTGATCGTGTCGAGCGTCCGGTCCTTCGAGACGACGGACATGGAGTGCTGCAGTGCCGTCGCCACGATGATCCGATCGAAGGGATCGCGATGCGGCCAGTCGAGGCCCCCTGCGCGGTGCATGATCGCTCCCGATGCCGGAACGACGTCGAAACCGTCCGACCTGAGCCATGCGTCGAGATCGACGCGGAGCAGACCGGCGACTTCGGGCCATTTCCCGATCCTGGCCTTGTAGCTGATCTCATAGAGGCTGGCCGCGCTGACGCAGCGCGCGGGGGCGTCGGTCAATGCACGGCGTGCCGCATCGGAGAGTTCCTCGGGCGCCGACATCGCCCAGATGAGCGTGTGGGTATCCAGGAGAATCAAAGGCCCATGGCATCGAGCACATCGTCGTCCGTCGGACCGACCATGTGCCCGAGCGTGGCGGTCTCCATCGGCAGCGGACCCCAGGCTCCGAAGGGAAACGGCGCGAGCGGCTTCGCAGGCACGCATTCGATGACCGGCTTGCCGTTGCGGCAGATCGTGACCGTCTCTCCGCGCTCCACGGCAGCGACCAGCTTGGAGAACTGAGTCTTTGCCTCGTGGATGTTGAACTGCACGCCGGCCCCCTCGAAAAGACCAAGGCTAGTCTACTGGCGGAGGAAGATCAAGGGTGCTGCGCGCAACCTGGCGAGCGGCGCGGCGCCGGCGGGTTTAACCCTTTTGCCACAACACGCGCCCCCTTCCGGCAAATCGTGCTATAGCCACGCCGATACGCGCCGGGGGCCGAAGGGCCGCCGCGCGCCGGGGGTGGAACCGGCCGGGCGCGCGGCGCCCTCCGCCGGTTGCGGTGAGAGGAACGGTAAAACATGGTCATGAAAGTCGTGATATTCGCCGGCGGCTACGGCACGCGTCTCAGCGAGGAAACCGCCATCATCCCCAAGCCCTTGGTCGAGATCGGCGGCAGGCCGATGCTCTGGCACATCATGAAGATCTACGCGGCCCACGGGCTGACCGACTTCGTGATCTGCTGCGGCTACAAGGGGCACCTGATCAAGAGGTACTTCCTCGACTTCTTCCATCAGGCGAGCGACCTGACCATCGACCTCTCCGACAATTCCGTCGAGATCCACCGGGACGCCTCCGAGCCCTGGCGCGTGACGCTGGCCGACACCGGGCTCGAGACGATGACCGGCGGCAGGCTCGCACGCGTGCGCAAGTATCTGGGCGACGAGACCTTCTGCCTGACCTACGGCGACGGCGTGACCGATCTCGATATCACCGAGACCATCGCTTACCACCGCGAGCAGGGCAAGCGCGCCACGGTGACGGCGGTCCAGCAGCCCGGCCGCTTCGGCGCGCTCGACCTGTCGCCCGACAAGACCCGGATCCGCGGCTTCCGCGAGAAGAGCATGACCGACGGCCATCTGATCAACGGCGGGTTCTTCGTCTGCGAGCCTTCGGTGCTCGACTACGTGGAGGGCGACACCACCGTCTGGGAGGAGGAGCCGCTCAAGGGGCTGGTCGCCGACGACGAGCTCGCGGTCTACCATTATTCCGGCTTCTGGCAGAACATGGACACGCTTCGCGACAAGCAGGTGCTCCAGAAGATGTGGGACAGCGGGGAAGCCCCCTGGAAGGTCTGGGACCGCGCCCCCGTCCGCGCCGCCCGCACCGTGGCGCGCTGATCCGATGCGCATCCTGCTGACCGGAGCCGACGGCTATATCGGCGCGATCATGGGCCCGAAGCTGATCGAGGCGGGCCACGACGTGACGGGGCTGGACACCGGCTTCTACCGCCGCGGCTGGCTGTTCGAGGACCACCGGCCGCATCCGGCGGTGCTCTCGCGCGACCAGCGCCGGATCACGGTCGAGGACCTGAAGGGCTATGAGGCGGTGGTCCATCTCGCCGAGCTCTCCAACGACCCGATCGGCGAGAACGATCCCGGCCTCACGATGGAGATCAACCACAAGGGCTCGGTGGCCTTGGGCCGCATGGCCCGCGAGGCCGGGGTCGAGCGCTTCATCCAGGCCTCGTCGTGCTCGACCTACGGGGCGGGCGGCGACGAGATGCGCACCGAGACGAGCGCACTGGCCCCCCAGACCGCCTATGCGCGCTGCAAGATCCTGGTCGAGGAAGGCCTGCGCGAGCTGATGGACGAGAGCTTCACGCCCGTGTTCATGCGCAACGCCACCGCCTACGGCGCCTCGCCCCGGCAGCGCTTCGATCTGGTGCTGAACAACCTCTGCGGCTTCGCGCATACCACGGGCGAGATCCGCATGACCTCCGACGGCTCGCCCTGGCGGCCGATCACCCATATCGAGGACATCTGCGAGGCGATGCTCTGCGCGCTGACCGCCGATCGCGAGGCGGTGGCGGGCGAGGCGTTCAACGTCGGCGCCGACACCGAGAACTACCGCATCCGCGAGATCGCCGAGATCGTCGCGGCGACCTTCCCCGGCTGCGAGCTGACCGTGGGCGAGAGCGGCGGCGACACCCGCTCCTACCGCGTCTCCTTCGCCAAGATCCGCGCGCACATGCCCGAGTTCGAGACATCCTGGACCGCCGAGCGCGGTGCGGCGCAGCTGCGCGCGGTCTTCGAGCGCATCGGCCTCACGCAAGCGATGTTCGAGGCCGAGCCCTTCACCCGGCTGCGCGAGATCAAGCACCTGCGCGACACCCGCCAGATCGATGAGACGCTCTACTGGACGCCGGCCGAGGCGGTCTGAGGTGCGCGGACACGCCGCGGCAACGGCGGAGTCCAGTCGAGGAGGCGGCCGTTGCCGCCCCAGCTCACCAGATGCGCGCCACCGCGGGCAGCGGGTCGAAGACGGTGTCCGCCGAGACGAGCGGCGCACCCAGGGCCACGCCGGTCGCGGCGAGGATGCGGTCGAACGGGTCGCAGTGATCCCAGTCCATCACCGCCGCGGCGAGGCAGATGTCGGCACCGAGCGGGGCGATCCGCGCGCCCCGTTCGGCGAGGACCTCCAAGAGCCGGGGAGCGAGGAGCTCCATCTCGGGCCATTTGCCGAGTCGCGTCTTTTGCCCGATCTCGTAGAGGCTGATCGGGCTGACGTAGACGCTCGCCGCCGCTTCCATCGCCGCGCGGGCGGCGCGTCCGAGCCGATCCGGCTCGTTCAGCGTCCAGGCGATGGCGTGGGTGTCGAGCAGGACCGCCGTCACTCCCGCCCTTCCCAGAGGGCGAGCTCCTCCTCGCTCATCGGCTCGAGGAAATCCGGGATCTCGCCGAGCTGGCCTTCGAGCCCGCCGAAGCGGAAGCCGCTTTTGGTGACCGGCACCAGCCGGACCACCGGCACGGCGCCGCGCGCGATCACCACCTCCTCGCCGTCGAGCGCGGCCTGGATCAGCCTGGAGAGATGAGTCTTGGCCGCGTGGACGGTGACCTGCATGGCGTCTCCCCCTATTAGCTAAGTCAGACTAAAGTCAAACCCCCGCTCCCGTCAACCGCCGCACACCGCGGTTCCGGCGGGCGCCTCCACATAGGGCCAAGCCGCATCCTTGTCGGAGATCGTGCTCACCGGCAGCGGCCAGGCGATGCCAAAGGCCGGAT
>JBBQRM010000283.1:0-4569 GCA_038214855.1 Rhodobacterales bacterium
CGCTGTCATCGCCGAGGAGAGGGCTCAGATCGAACGCGCCGAGGCGGCACGCGCGCTGGCCGACACCTCCGCCACGGCGCCGTTCGCGGGCGTGCTGAGCGAGGTCGCGGCGGTGCCGGGCCGGCTGGTTGGCGCCAACGAGAAGCTCGGCGTGCTGATCGACCCGGCAGCGCTCGAGGTCGCGTTCCGGGTGTCGAACGCCGAGTTCCTGCGGCTGACCGACGCGGAGGGCACGCTCCTCCCGCTCAAGGTCGAGGCGGAGCTCGCGGTCGAGGGCGCGGAGGCGGTCTTCGCCGGGCGAATCGACCGGGCCGGCGGGGCGGTCGGCGCCGGTGAGACCGGGCGGATGGTCTACGCCGCGCTGGAGCCGGACGCGCGCGGGCTGCTCCGGCCCGGCGACTTCCTGACGGTGCGGGTGCGCGAGCCGGCGCTGGAGGGCGTGGCCGTCGTGCCCGCCGCCGCGCTGGGGCCCGAGGGCGGGCTCCTGGTGCTCGGCGAGGGGGAGCGGCTCGAGGCTGTCTCCGCCACGCTCCTGCGCCGGCAGGGCGACAGCGTGATCCTGAGCGACGTCCCCTTCGGGCGGCGCTACGTCACCGGCCGCGCGCCGCAGCTCGCACCCGGCATCCGCGCCCGCCCCGTCGGCCCCGAGACCCCCGCCGAGGCGCTGGTGCGGCTGACGCCCGAGCGCCGCGCGACGCTGATCGCCCTGGTGCGGGCGGACCCTGCGATGGCGCCCGACGCGCGCGCGCGCATGCTCGCGGCGCTTCAGGCCGAGGACGTGCCGCAGAGCCTCGTCGACCGGCTGGAACGCCGGACCGGCGGCTGAGGATGGCGCGCCCGCAGGACCGGATACGCGCGGCGGGGCAGGGGGTCTTCGCGTATTTCGCCCGCCACCCGACGGCCGCCAACCTGCTGATGGTGCTGATGGTCGCCCTCGGCCTCGCGGCGGCCACGCAGATCCGCAGCCAGTTCTTCCCCGACATCGTGATCGAAAGCGTCGAGGTGGACGTCCGCTGGGACGGCGCGAGTCCCGAGGATGTCGATCAGGGGATCACTTCGCTGCTCGAGCCGGTGCTGCGCGCGGTCGAAGGCGTCGAGAGCACCGACGCCACGGCGACCGAGGGCCGCGCGCGCATCGAACTCGACTTCGAGCCGGGCTGGGACATGGGCCGCGCCGTGGCCGAGATCGAGAGCGCGGTCGCGGGCGTCACCACCCTGCCCGACGGCGCGGAGGACCCCGACATCCGCCGCCACCAGTGGCGCGACCGGGTGACCGACGTGGTGATCCGCGGCCCGGTCCCGGTGGCGCAGCTCGGCCGATTCGCCGACGAGTTCACCCAGCGGCTCTACCGGGTCGGAATAACCCGCGCCACGATCAGCGGCATCGCCGACCCGGTGATCCGCGTCGACGTGCCGGAGGCGGCGCTGCTGCGCTACGGCCTCGGCCTGCGCGAGATCGCCGATGCGATCGCCGGGGCCACGAGTGCGGCTCCCGCGGGCGCCGTGGCGGGCAATGCCGAGCGACTGAGCGCCGGGGTCGAGCGGCGCGACCTGGCTGCACTCGGCGCGCTGGTGCTCACCACCGATGGCGGCGAGCGGGTGCGGCTCGACGCGCTCGCCGAACTGACCGAGGAGGGCGCCGACGCGGGGCGCGCGTATTTCCAGGCGGGCGAGCCTGCGGTCAGCCTGCGGATCGACCGCACCGAGCGCGGCGATGCCATCGCGATGCAGGCGCGCGTGGCCGAGGTCGCGGCCGAGATGCGGCCGCTCTTGCCCGCGGGCGTCGTCATCGAACTGGTGCGCACCCGCGCCGAGGGGATCACCGACCGGCTCGACCTGTTGCTCAGGAACGGTCTCGCGGGGCTGGCGCTGGTCGTGGGGCTGCTGTTCCTGTTCCTCAACGCCCGCACGGCGCTGTGGGTGGCGGCGGGCATTCCGGTGGCGATGACCGCGGCGATCGGGCTGATGGTGCTGGGCGGGCTCACGCTCAACATGATCTCGCTCTTCGGGCTGATCCTGTGCCTCGGCCTCGTCGTGGACGACGCCATCGTGGTGGCCGAGCACGCCGACTGGCGCAGGCGGGTGCTCGGCGAGCCACCGGCTGTGGCCGCCGAGACCGCCGCGGCGCGGATGGCGCTGCCGGTCTTCTCGGCGATGGTCACGACCGTGCTCGCCTTCTTCGCGCTGACCACGATCGGCGGGCGCTACGGCAGCCTGATCGCCGACATCCCCTTCACGGTGATCGCGGTCCTCACCGCGAGCCTCGTCGAATGCTTCCTGATCCTGCCGCACCACATGACGGGCGCGCTGGGGGGCCGAGCGCGCGCCGCCTGGATCGACGCGCCGAGCCGCTGGGTCAACCGAAGGCTCGACTGGTTCCGCGCCGCCGTGTTCCTGCCGCTGATGCGCCTCGTGGTCCGGCTGCGCTATCCGGTGCTCGCGGCGGTGGTCCTGCTCCTGGTGCAAGCGGCCGGCCTCTACCTGCGCGGCGACGTGCCCTGGCGCTTCTTCGCCTCGCCGGAGCGCGGCTCGATCACCGGCAACGTGGCGATGCTGCCCGGCGCCACCCGCACCGACACCGAGGCTCAGGTCGCCGAACTCGCACGCGCCGTGGCCGCAGTGGACGCGGCGATGGCGGAAGAGCACGGGCGCGCGCCGGTCACCTCGGCGCTCGCGCAGGTCGGCGGCACCTCCGGGCGCGGCATCGCCGGCGACGAGACCAAGGAGCCCGACCAGCTCGGCGCCATCGACGTCGAACTGATCGCGCCGGACCTGCGCCCCTATTCCTCCGACGCCTTCACCGCTGCCGTCGAGGCCGAGGTGGTGCGCAGCCCCGCGCTCGAGACGCTGAGCTTCCACAGCTGGGGCTACGGCGCGGAGGATGCGGGCCTCGAGGTGACGCTGGCGGGGGCCGACGCCCGCACGCTCAAGGCCGCGGCCGAGGCGCTGAAGGCCGAGCTCGCGCCGCGCACCATCGTGAGCGGGCTCGAGGACAGCCTCGCCTACGACAAGGCCGAGCTGCGTCTGGCCCTGACGCCGCTCGGCGAGCGGCTGGGCTTCACCATCGAGGCGGTGGGCGCCGAGCTGCGCGCGCGGCTCTCAGGGTTAGAGGCCGCGGAATTCGCCGCCGGCCCCCGCACCGCGACGGTGCGCGTGGGTCTGCCGGAGGCCGGCATAGCCGCGGATTTCCTCGAGACGACCCGGCTCCAGGCTCCCGGCGGCGGCACCGTGGCGCTGCCCGAGATCGTGACGGTCGACCGTCAGCTCGGCTTCGCGAGCCTCGAGCGCGAGAACGGCCGCACTGTCGTCAGCGTCACCGGCGATCTCGCCGAGGACGATCCCGCCGCCGCGGCGGCGCTGACGCGCGAGATCGCGCAGGTCATCCTGCCGGAGATCGAGAGCCGCTTCGGCGTCGATGCTGTGCTCGGCGGTCTCGCCGCCGAGGAGCGGGCGTTTCTGGACGATGCGCTTCTGGGCTTCGCGCTGTGCCTGGTCGGCATCTACCTCACGCTCGCCTGGGTGTTCGAGAGCTGGCTCAGGCCGGTCGTGGTGATGGCGGTGATCCCCTTCGGGATCGTCGGCACGATCTGGGGCCATTGGCAGTGGGACGTGGCGCTCAGCATGTTCACCGTCGTCGGGCTGATCGGGCTGACGGGGATCATCATCAACAACGCGATCGTGCTGATCGCGCGTATCGACGAGACGGCGCGGACGCGGCCGCTGGCCGTGGCGGTGGTCGCGGCCGCGGGCGACCGGCTGCGGCCGATCCTGCTCACGACGCTGACAACGGTGCTGGGCCTCGCGCCGCTGGTGTTCGAGCGCAGCCAGCAGGCGCTGTTTCTCAAGCCCACGGTGATCACCCTCGTCTACGGGCTTGGGGTGGGGTCGCTGATCGTGCTGATGGTGGTGCCGGCGCTGGTGATGGTCCAGCACGACATCGGCCGCATCGCGCGGTCCTGGCGGCGGGGGTTGCGGCGGCGGGGACCGCGGCGGCTGATCGGGGGGGCGACGCTGGCGGGGCTGGCGTGGCTCGGCGTGACGCTCGGGCCCTGGGTGGCGACCGGCCGGGCCGCGGGGCCGGGTGCCTGGGTGGCGGCACTCGCCCCCGGCCTCGCGCCCGCCTGGGCGGCCTATGCGGCGCTGGCGCTGGGTCTCGCGGCGATCGCCGCGGCGGCGCTGGTCTTGGGCGGGGGGCGGCGCCCGCCCCGGCGTCTCACGGGGTCAAATCCTTTCCCTGTGGTTAACGGAAACTGTAAGTAATTGATATCGAAGCCGTTCTGGAACTGCTCAACCTTGAGCAGGGTCGCCGCCTTCGCCTCACCTTGGCCGCCCCGCTCCTTGGTCCCGCGCCCGGCCCGGGAGCCTCAGCCGGGCGCGGCGCAGCCGCGGATATCGACGGCGCGGCTTTCATCGAGCACGGTCAACCGCAGGCCGCCGCGGTCGAGCACCAGCGGCCCGTCGGCGCCCGCCTCGACCGGCGCGGTCGCGGTGACGGTGCGGCCTTGCGTGCGCGTCTCGGAGGCGCCGATCCAGAGGTCGGGCCGGGCGCTCTCGATCACCGCGGTCTGG
>JBBQRM010000284.1:0-4568 GCA_038214855.1 Rhodobacterales bacterium
CGGGCAGCAGCAGCGGGTGGCGCTGGCGCGGGCGCTAGCGCCGGCGCCGAAGGTGCTGTTGCTCGACGAGCCCTTGTCGGCACTCGACCTCAAGCTGCGGCAGGCGATGCGGGTGGAGCTGAAGCAGCTCCAGGAGGAGACCGGCATCGCCTTCGTCTTCGTCACGCACGACCAGGAGGAGGCGCTGACGATGTCCGACCGGATTGCGGTGATGTCGGCGGGGGAGGTGCAGCAGGTGGGCGCGGCGCGCGACATCTACGAGGCGCCGCGCAACAGGTTCGTTGCGGATTTCATCGGCGAGACCAACCTTCTCCCCGTGCGGGTCGTCTCCTTGGAGGGCGGGTCGGCGCATTGCGTGCTGCCGGGCGGGCGCGAGCTGACCTGCCCGGCCGCGGACGGCGTCGGACGGGAGGGGACGCACCATGTGTCGATCCGGCCCGAGCGGCTGAACCTCGCGGCGCCGGAGGGGGCGGTGCTCGATGCGGTGGTGTCGCGGGTGATCTATCTGGGCACCGACCTTCAGGTGCTCGCGCGGCTCGAAGGCGGTCAGGAGTTGCAGGTGCGGGTGCAGAACTCCTCGGAGACCGAGGTGCCGCGGCCGGGCACACGGATCGGGCTGAACATCGAGCCGGGCGCGGCGCGCCTTCTGGCCGACTGATGGCGGCGCGCGGGACAAGGGGCGGCGCGGAGGCGGCAGGATATCGCGGCATCCTGGTGCCGCTGCTGTTGCCGACCTGGACGGTGATCGGGGTGTTCCTGCTGCTGCCGGTCGCGCTGATGCTGGTCTATTCGTTCCTGACCAAGGAATTCCGCGGCGGCGTGATCTGGGAGTTTTCGCTGGCGGCCTACGACCAGTTCTTCCTCGACCGCGGGCTCTTCGGCGACGAGCCGCCGCGGATCGAATGGACGTATCTCGCGATCTTCTGGCGCTCGATCTGGCAGGCGGGGCTGGCGACGCTCACCTGCCTGATCATCGGCTTTCCCACCGCCTGGTTCATCGCGACCCGCCCGCCGCAAAGCCGCGCGCTGTGGCTGTTCCTGGTGACAGTGCCATATTGGGTGAACCTCCTGATCCGCACGGTTTCGCTGAAGTTCCTGATCCGCGACAGCGGGCCGCTCAACGAGCTGATCCTCGCGCTGGGGCTGAGCGACGCGCCGCTGGGGCTCGTGAACACCAACATCGCGGTGCAGCTGGGGCTTATTTATTCCTACCTGCCGTTCATGGTGCTGCCGATCTATGCCAGCGTCGAGCGCTTCGATTTCGGGCTGAGCGAGGCGGCGGCGGATCTCTATGCCGGCCGCTGGACCATCCTGCGCCGGATCGTGCTGCCCAGCGTCCGGCCGGGGATCGTCGCGGGCTGCATCCTGGTATTCGTGCCCTCGCTCGGGGCGTTCCTCGCGCCCGACCTGCTGGGCGGGGCGAAGACCTTCATGATCGGCTCGCTGATCGACGAGCAGTTCAAGGGCAGCCAGGGTAACTGGCCGTTCGGCGCGGCGGTGGCGATGGTGCTGCTGTCGATGGTGCTGATGGTGCTCTTCGTCTATGCGCGCAGCCAGGGCAGGGCGGAGGTGGCGCGATGAGCGGGCGGCACGACGCGCGGCGCTATCTGGGTTTCGCGGCGATGACGTTGCTGTGCCTCGTCATCCTCTATGCGCCGCTGATCGTGGTGATGGTGTATTCGTTCAACGACAGCCGCTCGATCACCGCCTGGGGCGGGTTCTCGCTGCGCTGGTACGTCGATGTCTTTACAGGGGTGGAGGCGCCGGTGTTCCGGGCGGCGGCATGGAACTCGCTCAGCATCGCCTTTTTGGCCGCGACGACGGCGACGGCGATCGCGGTTGCGGGCGCGGTGGCGATGACCCGTGCGGGCCGGTTCCGTGGCAGGTCGCTTACCTTCGCGCTCATTAACCTGCCGCTGATGGTGCCCGAGATCGTGACCGCGGTGGCGACGCTGATCTTCTTTTCCACCATCGGCTTCACGACCGGGTACATCACCATCCTGATCGCACATGTGGTGTTCTGCATTCCTTTCGCCTTCCTGCCGATCGCAGCGCGGCTGCAGGGGATCGAGCCGGTCTACGAGCAGGCGGCGCGCGACCTCTACGCGAGCCGGGGCCAGGCGTTTCGGCTGATCCTGATGCCGCTGATGATGCCCGGGATTGTCTCGGGCTACCTGCTCGCCTTCATCATCTCGCTCGACGACTTCATCATCACCAACTTCGTCAAGGGCGCCGGCATGGAGACGCTGCCGACGGCGATCTTCGGCTCGGTCAAGCAGGGGATCAAGCCCAACATGATGGCGATCTCGACGATGATGCTGGCGGTGTCGTTCCTGTTCGTGACGCTATCCTATCTCGCCAACCGCATCGGGCAGAAGACCCGAGCCTGATCCCGACAAAGGAGAACCGAATGCGACGCATCCTGACCGCCACCGCGATCCTCGCGCTGGCCGCCACCTCCGCCGCTGCCGAGGGGGAGCTCTCGATCTACAACTTCTTCGAGTACATGCCGCAGGAGCTGCTCGACAAGTTCGCCGCCGAGCACGACGTCGAGGTGACGATGGACACATTCGACTCCAACGAGGCGATGCTGGCCTCGCTCAAGGCCGGCCGGATGGGGCAGTACGACGTCGCGATCCCGGGCGACTACATGGTCGAGATCCTGATCAACGAGGGGCTGGCGGACAGCTTTGACCCTTCCGAGCTCTCGAACTTCGGCAACATCAAGCCGAAATGGGTGGACGTGCCCTTCGATCCGGGCCGGACGCATTCGATCCCCTACCAGTGGGGCTCTACCGCCTTCTCGGTGAACCGCGATGTCTATCAGGGCGATATCGCTACCACCGACATCATCTTCGATCCGCCGGCGGAGCTCGCGGGCAAGATCAACGTGCTCGACAGTCAGGGCGAGGTGCTGGCGCTCGCGTCGATGCATCTGGGGATCCCGCAGTGCACGTCCGACCGCGAGCAGTTGCGCGCGCTCAACGACATGCTTCAGGAGGCCAAGGCCAATTGGGCTAGCTTCGGGTCGGACACATCGAAGGACGTGCTGGTGTCGGGGGATGCGGCGGCGGGGATGATCTACAACGGCTTCTCCGCCAAGGCGCGCGAGGAGGGCGCCAACGTGGAATACGCCTATCCCAAGCAGGGATACATCCTGTGGATGGACAACGTCGTGCTGCTGAAGGACGCGCCGAACCGCGAGAACGCGCTGAAGTTCATGGATTTCCTGCTGGAGCCGGAGAATGCGGCGGCACTGACCAACTATGCGCACTACACCTCGGGGGTCGAAGGGGTGGAGCCGTTCCTCGATGCGTCGCTGACCTCGGCGCCGGAGCTCAACCCGCCTGCCGACGCGCCGGAGGGGACGTTCATCGCGGTTTGCGACGAGCAGACCCAGCGGTTCTACGACGCGATCTGGACCAACCTCAAGAAGTAGCAGGGTGCGCCTCGCCATCCATCAGGGGCCGTCGTCCGCGGGCGATGCGGAGGCGGCCTTCGCGGCGCTCGGCCGCACGCTGCGGGCGGCCGCGGCGCTCGGGGCGGAGATGGCGGTGTTTCCCGAGCTGTTCCTGCCCGGCTACAATCAGGGCGCGGCGCATGCCGACCTGGCGCAGCCGGTGGACGGACCCTGGGCGGAGCGGGTCGCCGGGTTGGCTCGCGAGACCGGCTGCGGCGCGACGCTCGGCTTCGCCGAACGGGAGGGCGCGCGGCTTTACAACAGCGCGCTCACCATTGGTTCGGACGGGGTGCGGCTCGGCCTCTACCGCAAGCGGCAGCTCTTCGGGCCGACGGAGACGCGGCTCTTCACCCCCGGTGCCGCGCCGTGCCTCTTCGATCTGGCCGGCCGGCGCACCGCGCTGATGATCTGCTACGACGTCGAGTTCGCGCCGCTCTGCCGCGAGGTGGCGCAGGCGGGCGCGGAGCTGGTGCTGGTGCCGACGGCGAACATGTTGCCTTACACCCATGTGTCGCGCGTGATCGTGCCGGCGCAGGTGGCGAGCCACCGGCTGAGCATCGCCTATGCCAGTTACAGCGGCGTCGAGGGGGACCTGACCTATGCCGGCGGCTCGCTCGTCGTCGGGCCGGATGCCGAGCCTCTGGGCTCGGCGGGGCGGGGCGAAGCGTTCATCGTGGTCGATCTCGACGCGGTCGGTCTTATCGAACCGGGGCGGCTCTCGACCCAACTCGCCGATTATAGAGGGTGAACCGATGCCGCGCGATCCCCGCTACGACATCCTGTTCGAGCCGGTTGCGATCGGGCCGAAGACGGCGAAGAATCGCTTCTTTCAGGTGCCGCATTGCAACGGCGGCGGCTATCGCGATCCTTCGGCGGTCGCGGAGATGCGCAGGGTCAAGGCCGAAGGCGGCTGGGGCGTCGTCTTCACCGAGCAGGTGGAGATATCCACCACAGCTCCGAGATCACGCCGACCTGCGCCGCTGGTTCCGTACGGCTTTCCGCCGCGCGCAGGAAGCGGGCTACGACATCGTCTGCCTCTACGGTGCGCATGGGTTCGGGATCATCCGGCACTTCCTCAGCCGCGCGACCAACCGTCGGACCGACGAAT
>JBBQRM010000285.1:0-4568 GCA_038214855.1 Rhodobacterales bacterium
GAAGAACCTCAGCTACAACATGCGCCGTCTCGGCCAGCTTCGCCGGTTGCATCCCAGTCCCGTGTGATCACGGTTACCACCACGGAAACGCCCTCCGTAGACAGGCCGCTGACCCGGACATCCGGAAACGGAACCGACGCCAGACATTTCTCGGGTGTTTTCTCCATGACCGAAGGCTGCGCTCTACCGGAGGCGCGCCTCAATCGCGGATCACCGCAGAAACAGGGCAAAAATCGAGGTGCCCTCGACTCCGCTGGCCGGCGGGATAAGAATGAGAACACAACAGGAACAAATTTACCGAGTCGCCGATGAGAGAGCCCATGTTCGCGCCGGAGACCGCGTCTCCTCCCCTTGGCCCGCACAGGCACGCTTGCACCGGGAGCGTCGCCTCGCTCTCCCCGTCACGCCGGAGGCGTGCCTTCGGCACGACGGGCAGGCAGGCGCGGACCGATCTGTCGCGGGACAGATCGGTCGGGAGGGTGGAGAGGTGGCGCCTCATATGGTAAGAAATCCGAAGCAATCCCCCGGAGCCGCTGACGGAACCGATCGAGCGGAGCCCGTATGACTTCCGCCTCGCGGGGGCGCCGCATCCTCTCCCTGTGGTTTCCGCGGCTCGCCGTCGAACGGGTGCTGCGCGCCGAGCCGCAGCTCGTCGGCCAGCCGGTGGCGGTGATCGCGCCCCGGCGTGGGGCGCTGGTGCTGGCGAGCCTCTCCGCCGCGGCGGAGTCCGTGGGGCTGCAGCGGGGCATGGCGCTGGGGGACGCGCGGGCGATCCTGCCGGCGCTCGTCACCCGTCCCGCCGACCCGCTGCGCGAACCGGCCTTCCTCTCTGCCCTCCGCCGCTGGGCCGGGCGCTTCACGCCCTGGGTGGCCGAGGAAGGTCCTGCCGAGGGGACCGGAGCGCTCGTCCTCGACGTGACCGGCTGCACGCATCTCTTCGGCGGCGAAGCTGCGCTCGTCGAGCGGGTCACCGCCGAGGCCGCGGCGCTCGGGCTCAGCCTGCGCCTGGGCTTGGCCGACACGCTCGGTGCGGCCTGGGCGCTGGCGCGTTTCGCCGAGGCGACGGTGGCCGAAGGTCATGCGGGCGATGCCATCGACCAGGAGGCCCGCGCCACCCGCTCGCGGGCCCGGAAACGCCGGTGGGAGCGGGACCCGCCGCCGGAGCCGGCCGCCGGCGCCACGACTGCCGCGGCGGGTCGGATCGCGCCGCCGGGTGCCGCGGCCGCGGCGCTCGCGCCGCTGCCGGTCGCGGCGCTGCGGCTGGAACCCACGGATGCCGCGGTGCTGCAGGGCTTCGGGCTCAGGCGGGTCGCCGATGTGGCGGCGCTGCCGCGGGCGCAGATCGCGCACCGGCTGGGGCCGGCGGTGATGCGGCGGCTGGACCAGGCGCTGGGGCGCCTGCCCGAACCGGTCCAGCCCGCGCCCGCGCGGCCGGTCTTCGCGCTGCGCCTGACCTTCCCCGAGCCTGTCGGCCGCGAGGCCGACGTGCTCGACGGCATCGACCGGCTGCTGCCGCCGCTCTGCGCCCGGCTCGCCGCGGCGGGGCAGGGGGCGCGGCGTCTGCGCCTGACGCTGATCCGCACCGACGGACGGGCCGAGGCGCGGGACGTGGGGCTGGCGCGGCCCGCCGCCCGTCCCGCGGCGATCCGGCCGCTCCTCGCCCTGCGGCTCGGCGGCCTCGACGCGGGCTTCGGCATCGAGGTCCTCCGGCTCCAGGCGACGCGGGTCGAGCCGCTGGCCGCCCGCCCGCCCGGTCCCGCCGCCGCCTTCGCGCGGCGCCCGGCGGCCGCCGGGGAAGCGGCCGCACTTGCCTGCGCATCGCCGGAAGCCGCTGCTGGACAGGCGGCCGCGGGTCCGGCGGTTGCAAACCTCGACCGGCCGCTCGCGGCGTGGGCGACGACGGGACGGGGCGCACCCCTCTCCCGGGACATCGCGCCACCTTCCCGCGCGCATCGCGAAGCAGCCGCTTCGGGCGCCACGGGGGACGCGCGTGAAGCGGGCTTCCCGGAGACCGGTTCGGAGACCGCGCACGACGATACCCCTCCGCCGGACGCAGCCGGCCAACTCCCGCCGCGGCGGGGCGGGAGCCGCAGTGCGCGACAGCCACGAGGACCCGCGCCCTCCGTCGAGGATCTCGCCGCCACCGACGCCGTGGCGGGCCTGCTCGGCCGGCTCGGGGCGCGGCTGGGGCTCGACGCGCTGACGCGCCTGCATCCCGCCGACAGCCACATCCCCGAAAAGGCCGCGATCGTCATGGCCGCGGCCTTCTCCGCGCCGGCGTCCAGCTGGCCGCCGCCGCGGGCTCCGCGCCCGGTCCTGATCTTTCCCCCCGAGCTCGTGACATCCCAGGATGCGGCGATCCCGCCGCGCCAGGATGCGGCGATCCCGCCGCGCCGCTTCGTCTGGCGGCGGCGGCAGCACCTGTGCCGCGCCGCCTTCGGGCCGGAGCGGATCATGCCGGAATGGTGGCTCGACGATCCCGCCTGGCGCAGCGGTCCGCGCGACTACTGGCGGGTGGAGACCGAGGACGGCACCCGCCTGTGGCTCTACCGGGCGCCGGCGAACGCCCCAGACTGGTTCGCGCAGGGGCTTTTCGCATGAAT
The DNA here is from genome assembly GCA_038214855.1 of Rhodobacterales bacterium. Lineage (GTDB taxonomy): Bacteria > Pseudomonadota > Alphaproteobacteria > Rhodobacterales > Rhodobacteraceae > Amaricoccus. Next base: position 2,604 of record JBBQRM010000285.1, read on the forward strand.
CGGCGTCGCCTCGTCCGGAGCGCCGTTCACCCCCGGCGGCCGACGCCGAACCGGCCCAAGGGCCACGCGCTGCGATCGCGCGTGAGCCTGGAACAGGTTTAACAAGTCATGAAAACGCGCTTTTTTCTCCAGTGTTTTCAATGGCCGAGTTCATGTTGCACAGTGCAACACCGTGCAACCGCGCATCCACCGCATCGGATCGGACCGGCCCCGCCGACCGGCCCCGCCGACCGGAGCCGGCGGCTGCGTCAGCTCTCGTTCGGTCCGCGCAGGATCCGGATGGCCGCGCGCACCCGCCGCCATTGCAGCGCCTCGCGGGCCGCGCCCTTGGTCTCGCAATCCCGCGCCTTGCGCGCCGCCTCGTACTCCGCCCGATCCCCGCGGGCGGCATAGAGCCTGCGCGCGTAGTCGTCGACCCGAACCGTATCCATCGATGCCTCCTCGCACCTGAACGAGCGCCGAGCCTAGCACGAATCGATCCGCCCGGGCAGGCTCGTCAGGCTCAGATCTCGTCATCGGAACCTTTTGGCCCATGTCCTTCGTCGAGCTCTGCGCCACGTCGAACTTCACCTTCCTGACCGGCGGCAGCCATCCGCAGGAATATGCGCGTCGCGCCGCCGAGCTCGGCCTGCCGGCCTTCGCCATCGCCGACCGCAACTCGGTCGCCGGCATCGTGCGCGCGCATCTGGAGCTGCGCGACATGACGCGCGAGGCGGGCCACGCGCCGCGCCTGCTGCCGGCGGTGCGCCTCTGCCTCGCCGAGGGGCTCGAGCTCACCGCCCTGCCGCGCGACCGCGCCGCCTGGGGGCGGCTCACCCGCGTGCTGAGCCGCGGGGCGCTGCGCGGGGCCAAGGGAGATTGCCTGCTCGGCCTCGACGATCTCGACGATCTGGGCTCCGCGGTCCATCTCCTCCTGCACCCGCCACGCGCGATGACCTCGCAGTCCGGCGCGGGTGCCTGGCTGCCGCAGGCGCGAGAGCTGACGCGCCGCCTCCCGGGGGCGCATCTGGTCGCGAGCCCCGGCTACGACGGGCAGGATCGCCGCCGCCTCGCCCGGCTGGCGTGGCTGGCCGGGGCGCTGGGCACGCCGCTCGTCGCCGCGGCCGAGCCGATCATGCACGACGCGGCCCGCCGCCCGCTGGTCGACGTGCTCACCTGCATCCGCGAAGGCCGGCGGATCGAGGAGATCGGCCGCGCCGCCCTCGCCAATGCCGAGCGCCGGCTGCGTTCGGAGGCCGAGATGCTGCGGCTCTTCGCGGGTCATGAGGCTGCCGTCCTCCGCAGCGGCGAGATCGCAGAGGAATGCCGCTTCTCGCTCGACGAGCTGCGCTACGAATATCCGTCCGAGATCTGGTACGGCGAGGACCCGCAGGACTGCCTGGCGCGGCTGACGGCGAAGGGCCTCGCGTGGCGCTATCCGCGTGGCGTGCCGGCGGGCGTCCGTGCCCAGGCCGACCACGAGCTCGCGCTGATCGCCCGTCTGAACTACGCGCCCTTTTTTCTCACCGTCAGCGACATCGTCGATTTCGCCCGCGGCGAGGGCATCCTCTGCCAGGGTCGCGGCTCGGCGGCGAACTCGGTGGTCTGCTTCGCGCTCGGCATAACCTCGGTCAGCCCCGAGGTCGGCACCATGGTTTTCGAGCGCTTCGTGTCCGAGGCGCGCGACGAGCCGCCCGACATCGACGTCGATTTCGAGCACGAGCGTCGAGAGGAGGTGATCCAGTACGTCTACCGCCGCTACGGCCGCCACCGCGCCGGCATCTGCGCCACGGTGATCCACTACCGCGGCAAGCGCGCGGTGCGCGAGGTGGGCACGGCGATGGGCCTCTCGCGCGACACGGTGGCGGCGCTGTCGAGCCAGATCTGGGGCTGGGGCAATTCCTCCGTCTCCGCCGAGCGGCTGGCCGAGATCGGTCTCGATCCGACCGACCGCAGGCTCGCGCTGACGCTGCGGCTGGTCGACGA
>JBBQRM010000286.1:0-4564 GCA_038214855.1 Rhodobacterales bacterium
AGGGCGATCCCCAGGCGGTCGTCTTCGGAACGCGGGACCACGGTGACCGCGAGATCGCCCCTGGCAATACTCTCGGCGGCCTGGCTCATCCCCCTCAGGTCGCCGACCATGCCGTCCATCGCGTTCAGGAGCGTCCCCATCTCATCGTTCTGGGCGGATTTCGCATCGACCTCCAGATTGCCCCGCGCGACCTCACGGACGACCCGAACCGCATGGCCCAAGCCCCGATTGATCGTGCTCGAGAGCCAGACTGCCGCGAAGATCCCGATCAGCGTGGCCCCGACCCCGAGGATCAGGATCAGCCGCTGTGAGCGGGCGAAGGCGGCGTCACTGGCCTTGGCGGCGGCCGTCATCACCTGCGACGCTTCGGCCGCGATGGCGTCCGCCGCGACGAAGAGCGCGCGCGCTGCGGGTTCGAGCTCGGCTTCCATGATCGCGTCGGCATAGACGTTCGAGCTCGACAGGATCATCGACGTGAAGTCGGTGATGGCTGTGCGATAGGTCTCCCAGCTCTCCAGGATCGGGACGATGGGCTGCTCCGCCACGTCGGGGTTGCGCGCGGCGAGCGCCTGGACGGACGCCAGCTTCTCCTCGAAGGCCGTGATCTCGTCGGTGATACGCTGCGCCGCAGCCTCGCGCATCTCGACGCTGTCGTTCTCCTTCAGCAGCATGTCGAGGTGCTCGGCCTGCATCGCCCGGACGTTGTCCATGCCAGAGTCCAGCGCCGCTTCGAGCGCGACGAAATCCGGGTCGGGCACGTCCATCTCGAGGAGCAGTTCTCGGACCGGCTCGATTACCTCGTCCATGATAGGAAGAAGCTCGCCATAGACCGGCGTGAGCCGCTCGCTGCTGATGCCCCGAGCCTCGCGGAAAGAGTTCTGCAGCCCGTAGACGCGGATCCGCTGCTCGACCTCCTGAAACGCCGTCCAGGCCGTATCAAAGTCATCCGTCAGCGCCTCGGCGGTAGCGAGCGCCGGATCGTTCGCGGCGAAGACTTCGGCCAGTCGTGCGCGAATGTCCCGGGCCCTGGCATATTCCTGATCGACCTCGAGGCTGAGTTCGGCGGATGCCGCGCTGTTCTCGGCCAGCAGATACGACCGAATTGCAACCATCGCGGCAGCGGCACTCTCCTTGAGGTTCAGGCTCTGCTCCTGCACCTTCGCGTAGCGCTCTGCGATCGCACGAAGGTCGTCGTTGATGGCGCGCGTCTCGTTGAATCCGAGATAGCTGGATGCGCCGAGCAGGGCGATCATCACCCCCAGAACGGTTAAAAGCTTGGTCCGTATCGTCATGCGCATTGGCGTCACTCTTTGCTCAGGATCTGCGACAATCTGTCGTGATCGGAGGTAGGCGCGATTTGTTGAGAAACTTCTAATCCGCCCCAAGTTGAGAAGGGGTTCGCATTCCCGGGCCCAGATCCGACCCGCGATCCCTCTTGCGCCCGCGGTGCGCATCTCCAATGATCTGGCAGTAGCAACGATGCCGGACTCCCGCCTTGCGCAAGTTTCTCATCCTTCTCGACGACCTGCCGGAAAGCCTCAACGCTATGCGCTTCGCCGCGCTCCGCGCGGCCAAGACCGGCGGCGCGGTGGAGATGCTGGCAATCATCTCAGCCGAGGAATTCCAGCACTTCATGGGCGTGGCCGACGTGATGCGGGCCGAGGCGCGCGAGAAGATCGAGGCGCATTTTCAGGTGTTCAAGGACCGGATGGAGAAGCGCGAAGGCATCACCCCCACCCTGGCGATCCGCGAAGGCGACCCGGTGGACGCGCTGATCGCGCAGATCACCGCCGATCCCGAAATTGGGGTGCTGGTGCTCGGCGCGGGCACCGACAAGGCCGGGCCGGGGCCGATCATCAGCGCGCTGACCATGCGCCGGATGGGCGAGCTGCGCGTGCCGATCACCATCGTGCCGGGCTCGATGACCAAGGAGGACATCATCGCCACCACCTGAGGCGGGACTCGGCGATCTTGACATGCGGCCGCGGCCGGGCCACTTCAACGGGAGCGACCGGAGGCGCTCCCGATGTTCATCCAGACCGAATCCACGCCCAATCCCGCCACGCTCAAGTTCCTGCCCGGACAGGCGGTGATGGCCACGGGCACCGCGGATTTCCCGTCGGAGGAAGCGGCGCAATCCTCGCCGCTCGCGCTGCGCGTGTTCGAGGCGGGCGGGGTCGAGGGTGTGTTCTTCGGCCCGGATTTCGTGACCGTCACCAAGTCAGAGGACGCCGACTGGGCACATATCAAGCCGGGTATTCTGGGCGCGATCATGGAGCACTTCCAGTCCGGCCAGCCGGTGATGGAGGGCGAGCAGGGCTCGGTCGGCCATGCCGCCCACGACGGACCCGACGGGGAGATCGTGACGCAGATCAAGGAGCTGCTCGACACCCGGGTTCGCCCGGCGGTTGCGCAGGATGGCGGCGACATCACCTTTCACGGCTTCGAGCGGGGCGTCGTGTATCTGCACATGCAGGGTGCCTGCGCCGGCTGTCCGTCCTCGACGATGACGCTAAAGATGGGCATCGAGAACCTGCTGCGCCACTACATCCCCGAGGTGACCGAGGTTCGGCCGGTTGCCGTCTGACGGCCTCCTTCTTCTCGCTCTCGACACGTCGGCCGCGCATTGCGCGGCCGCTTTGCTATCCGGCGACCAGGTTCTCGGCACCCGCAGCGAGCCGATGCAACGGGGCCAGGCTGAGCGGCTGCTGCCGCTCAGCGAGGAGCTGCTAGCCGCGGCGGGTGCGGCCTGGAAGGATCTCGACGCACTCGGCGTGTGCACCGGGCCCGGCAACTTCACCGGGCTCCGGATCGGGGTCGCGGCGGTCCGTGGCCTCGCGCTCGGCCTCGGTGTGCCGGCCATCGGGGTGACGCGGTTCGACGCGCTCGCGGCGGCGCATCCCGGCGCGGTGCTCGTCACGCTCGACGGCGGGCGCGGCGGCGTGCTCGCGCAGCGGTTCGAGGACGGTGTCCCGCGCGACGCGCCCTTCGTCGGCGTGCCGGAGGCGCTGGCGGCGGTACCGCCGGAGGTGCTGTGCATCGGCCACGACGCGGCGCGGATCGCCGCCCGGCTGGGCTGCGCGGCGGGACCCGAAAGCACCGCGACCGATCCCGCGGCCGTCGCGCGCGTAGCGGCGGTTCGGGCCTGTGCGCCGCAGCCGCGTCCGGCGCCGCTCTACCTGAGGCCGCCCGACGCGGCTCCGGCGACCACAGCACCGCTCGCGCTGATCGATGACGCCTGAGGCGATGGCGCGGCTGCACGCACGCGCCTTCACGGACGGCTCCCGTCCCTGGAGCGCCGCCGAGTTCGCGGCGCTGGTTGAAGCCGACGCCTTCGCCGTGGCGCGACCGGAGGGCTTCGCCCGGGGGCGCGCCGCGGCCCGCGAGGCGGAGTTGCTGACGCTGGCAGTGGCACCCGAAGTCCGGCGTCGCGGGATCGGCCGGGGGTTGCTGGCCGCGTTCGAGGCAGAAGCGCGCTATAGAGGCGCGGCGGAGGCGTTCCTGGAAGTGGCCGAGACCAACGCCGCCGCCCGCGGGCTCTATGCCGCCACGGGCTATGTCGAGGTCGGACGGCGGCGCGGATACGTCGCCCGCGACACCGGCGGGGCAGACGACGCGCTCGTCCTGCGCAGATGGCTCCGCGCCTGAGCGCGCGCGCCGCGCGGATCGCACAAATATCGTTTGACCGCTCCGGGGCGTTGCGCCTTAACTCGTGCCTGGAGACGGGTCGGCGCAACCGGGCCGTGAAATGTGGCGGATGCCGTCGGGTCGAGCCCGCGGCGCGCAGACCATCGGGGAGACGTTCATGTTCGTGGGAAGACATTTTCTTGCCGTCGCCGCAGTCGCGGCAACCGCCGCTGCCGCGCAAGCGCAGGACGCCGGCCCGGCGGTGATCTTCGACCTGGGTGGCAAGTTCGACCGCTCCTTCAACCAGGCCTCCTTCGAGGGCGCCGAGAAGTTCAAGGAGGAGACCGGGATCGCCTTTCGCGAGTTCGAGCTCCAGTCCGACGCCCAGCGCGAGCAGGCACTGCGCCGCTTTGCCGAGCAGGGAAACAACCCGGTGATCGTGACGGGCTTTTCCTACGGCAGCGCGATGGAAGCGGTCGCCGACGAATTCCCCGAAACCGACTTCGTGATCATCGACATGGTCGTCGACAAGCCGAACGTGCGCTCGGTGGTGTTCAACGAGCACGAGGGCTCGTATCTCGTCGGCGTGATGGCGGCGATGGCGTCGAAGACCGGCAAAGTCGGCTTCGTCGGCGGCATGGACATCCCGCTCATCCAGAAGTTCGCCTGCGGTTATGTCCAGGGGGTGAAGGCGACCGACCCGGATGCCGAGGTATTCCAGAACATGACCGGCACGACCGGAGCCGCCTGGAACGACCCGGTGCGCGGCGGCGAGCTCGCGAAATCCCAGATCGACCGCGGTGCCGATGTCATCTACCACGCGGCCGGTGGGACGGGGATGGGCGTTCTCCAGGCGGCGGCGGATGCGGGCGCGCTGGGAATCGGCGTCGACTCCAATCAGAACTACATGCATCCTGGCCAGGTGCTGACCTCGATG